>JAUNFY010000011.1 GCA_030524805.1 Bacteroidales bacterium
AGCAAAGGACTGAAAATCCTTGTGTCCCCGGTTCGATTCCTGGTGGCACCACCTCAAAAATCGCCAAGTATCTAAATCACAGATACTTGGCGATTTCTGATTTAATGAGATTCGGGCGAGTTACCTATTACGATGCGCCTTGAACGGTACTCAACCGACCTGAATGAGTCGAAATTGAATTATTTAACATCATTAGCCAATCCGGTTATATATTTAATATTACACGAACCATGTCACGAGATCATGAACTAAAAAAGCGGAATATTTTTGACAAGAATAATTACATACGACGGGCAAACACGCAAAACCATTGGGTAGATTTCTTTTATAAAAAGATGAGTAAATTTGTCGATGCCTTTGGTGAAGAATTTAACATAGTAATCTATTGGCATGACAAAGAAACCATATCTTATTACTCCATTCCGTATTCTTACATGAAAAGTATTCTTGTTGAAGACAATCTTGACAACAGGAGAAGATGGGTATTCTCGATATATAAAGGTGATATCTTGCACTTACATAAAGGAGGGATAACGTGTAATATTAAAACATTTCTGAAGACTTCAACTGATGTCAATTTTGATCCAATAATAAACCTCGAATCGTCCGAAGAAGGAAAAAGAAAATTGAAACTCCATAAAATTTTGGAGCGAGATAAAAGTTTTATCAATAAAATCAAACGCGAATACTACGATTCAAATAATGAAATGCCATGTCAAATATGCGGTTTTTCATTTAGAGGAAGGTATGGCGAATTAGGTGTTGGTTATATCGAAGCTCACCATACAATTCCTCTTTCAGAGTTAGACGAAGCCACAAAGACAAAGAAAGAAGATATCATATTTGTATGTGCAAACTGCCATAGGATGTTACATCGAAGGATTCCGGTTATTCCGGATGATTATCTACGTAGCAAGCTTATTTAGACCTTGAGAGCATAGTTTCAAGAATTCGTTTGTCCATTATCAATTATTGAGATAACGAAGGTAAGAATTTTTTTGCACACTGCACTATCCTTCACGTGAGTTGGGATCAAAACGCATTAAATAACATTTCAGGGGTGGGAATAATGCACTATTTAACACTGCAAAATCCGGTAGACTCAAGATTTATACTTACCTTGCATCTGAAAGGAGAACTTTGATAAGCTAAGGCACGATGTCTCATCAAGGGAGTGGGGACAGGTCTAAAGGTTGAAGAGAAATAAGACCGCCGATGAATATTCAATTTTACTTGGAGGGATTTTCTGACACAAGCAAATCGCGCAGGACTACGGCATTGTTGTGAACCTCGTCATGTGACGAGTAAAGAAGAGTTACCTTTGACTTGCCGCTAATCGCTTCCTTCAGATTGGCAAAGGCCGGATTCGACAGCAACTCCTGTCTGTATCGTTTCTCGAATTCCGTCCATTCTGTCTGCGGATTGGCATGGAACCATTCGCGCAGCTCGGTTGATGGTGCGATTTCTTTGTCCCACCAATCATAATGAAATGTCTCATGCGATAGCCCTCTCGGCCACAGTCGGTCGATATATATTCTGAACCCGTCGTCAGCAGATGCAGGTTCATAAGCCCTTTTTATGTTTATAATCTGTTTCATTGTTTATAATCTGTTTCATTATAAGTGTAACAACTTATTCCCTGTAAGGTTGGATCTTGCATCAGGAAGTATGGTGAACCATTGCTGAATTGAGTGCGTTTTTATGTCATGACTTCATATCGTTTGCCATCAGCAACAGTGACTATATGAAGGTTTAATCTGACGTTAATTCGTATTTAATAAAAACGTGAAAAAGACTATGGAAAACCGACCTGCAATGTTCTGCTATCAATGTCAGGAGACGGCACGTGGCAAAGGTTGCGAGCTTCAGGGTGTATGCGGCAAACATGCCGACACATCCGCAAGAATGGATCTGCTGCTTTATGCTGTCCGTGGCATTGCTATAATCAACCGCGCATTGCGCGAGAAGGGAGACCCGGACCGCGACGCGAGCCATTTCGTGATTGACGCGCTGTTTACCACAATTACTAACGCGAACTTCGACAACGGCTCTCTCGACCGTTATATCCGCAGGGCGTTTGAACTGAAAAACATCCTTGCCGGCACCGCCAAAAAACGAGGAATTGAGCTTCCCGCCCTCCCGCAAGTGGAATTTTTCGCCACACCTGACGAGGCTGACAAATGTGAATCATTCACCGGTGTCCTTGCCGAACCCAACGAGGATATACGCGGTCTGAAGCAACTTGCGATATACGGCTGCAAGGGCATGTCGGCCTACGCACGCCATGCCGCCAATCTCGGATACGAGGAAGAGGATGTGTATGCAATCATAGAAAATGCCATGGCGGAGACCGCACGTCCCGACATGAGCGTTGAAGAACTGTTGTCGTTGGTGCTTGAAGTAGGCGACGGCGGTGTGAAAGTGATGGATCTTCTCGATCGCGCCAACACCTCGACGTATGGTAATCCCGAAGTCACGAAGGTTGACATCGGCGTGCGAAACCGTCCCGGAATACTCATCAGCGGCCACGACCTCAAGGATTTGGAAGAACTGCTGGAGCAGACAAAGGATAAGGGAGTGGATGTATATACCCACTCCGAGATGCTCCCCGGACACTATTATCCGTTTTTCAAGAAATATCCTCACTTTGCCGGAAACTATGGCAACGCATGGTGGAAGCAGACCACCGAGTTTGAGAAATTCAACGGTGTCTTCCTCTTCACTACCAATTGCATCGTGCCTCCTCGCGGCAACTGCACCTACATGGACCGCGTATATACAACAGGTGTCGTCGGTATGCCCGGCACTCATCATATCCCCGACGGGCATCCGAAAGACTTCTCCGAACTAATCGCGCACGCGCAAAAATGTCAGCCACCCACGGAAATTGAACATGGCGAGATAACCGGAGGTTTCGCACATCATCAGGTGGTGGCCCTCGCCCCGAAGATTATCGACCTTATCAGCCGTGGCAAGATTCGCAAGTTCGTAGTCATGGCCGGCTGCGACGGGCGCATGCCGAGCCGCGATTATTATACCAAGTTTGCCGAGGCGTTGCCGGAAGATTGCGTCATTCTTACGGCAGGTTGTGCCAAGTACCGTTACATCAAACTTCCGCTCGGCGACATCGAAGGCGTGCCACGAGTGCTCGATGCCGGACAGTGCAACGATTCATACTCGCTCGTGCGCATAGCCCTTGCACTGAAAGACGCCCTGAAAGTACCGTCGGTCAACGACCTTCCGATTGTCTATAACATAGCATGGTACGAACAGAAAGCGGTGATAGTGCTTCTGGCACTGCTATCGCTCGGTGTGCAAAACATTCACACCGGCCCGACACTTCCGGCTTTCTTCACTCCCGACATTCTGAAAGTGCTGCAGGAGAAATTCCACATCGGCACAATCTCAACCGTTGAAGATGACATTAAAAACCTCATCGATCAATAAACTGACGATGGAACTTCCCGACTACCGGGTATTTCCACTATGTGGAGTAGGTAAAGACAGTCTCAGGACAGTTGACTGACTGCAATCAAAATAAGAAAATCAGGAACAGGTGTCGGCATCGATTTTGCGTATGCCGGCACTTGTGATTTATGGTTTTGCCTTACCTACAAGCGATTCGGTCAAAAAAGACTTACCGGATTTAACCATAATCCCGCGATGAATATGTGATGACATCAACCGAAAATCAGCCAGGGCAACAAGTAGAATCATTTAACATGAGAAAAATTGTAATTCAGCAGTTATGGATAGCATCTATAGAGTCATGAATAAACCCCTTCCCATCCCGAACAGAAAAGTTAAAGATGATATCGCCGATGGTACTATGAAAATGGGAGAGTAGGTAATGCCAACAATTCTATCCGAAGTCCCACCGAATATTTGGTCGCTTAATGTTAATCATAGGGGGATAGTTATGATGAATTAGAGCTTGAAACCTTTTTAGGATATATCAGGGGATTTACTTTTACTCATATCTATCATAAAAATTTGGTGGTAGCTTTAAAGCCAAACGAAAATAAAGAAAAGCCACTCTAAATAAATGAACTGACTTTTATTAGATAAACATCATTTAATTAGCTAATTTTAGCACTGTGTCGATCCCTTCAAACTAACTAATACGTTTTATTCGTCTATGTCGGTTGGTTGGTCGTCAATCGCGTGGATGATTTCGAGTTTTAAGTCTTCGGGGTAGTCTTCGTTTGCCATGTAGCAGGTTATGATGCGCTGTAGCAGGTCTTTGTCGATGCGTCCGGCTGCTACATGGTAGATGATGGCTTCCATGCACTGCATGAAGTTGTAGGCGTGCCAGTAATAGCCGTTATGAACAAGGAACCAGACTCCGATTGTCAGTGCCACGCGCTTGTTGGAGTCCTCGAAATAATGACCGGTGCATAAGCCGAACACAAGATATGTGAGTTTGTCAACGAATGTAGGATAATACAGGTCGTTCTGAATAAAGTCGAGCACTTTTCTGATTCCTCCCTCATCCTTGACGCCGCTCAAGCCACCGCCACTGGCAGCTACCGTCTTTGCATAGACCACAAGAGCCTCATCATAGTCTATGTATTTCAGCCCCTCAGTTCTCATCATCGTCAGCTTGTTTCAGGCGTTTCAGTACTTCTCGGTTGGCTTCGAGGATATTGTCGAAGTCTATTGAAGTATCACCGATGAATTTATCAAATTCATCAGGCGTGACGGCTCGAAGATACTCGGCAAGATTGCCATGCCATGCATCACGGAATGCAACGTCACGTGATGCCATTTTGGATCTTGCATCATTTATGAATGGCTCCATCATCGGAGCGGATGCCAATTTGTCGATAATAGCCTTGACTTCTTCTATGGTCAGTTGCTTATTTCCATTATTGGAGTAGCCGTTCACAATCTCATGTGCCACACCATTCTCAAATGATGAAATGCACAGTAAAACTTCCGCATAAAGTGTATGCCTCACATTCTCTTCGTTCTGCAAACGAAGCACCTCACGATATTCTTTGGCATTTTCCCGGAAGACCGCCTTATAAATCAAGTCGGTTATCTGCTCATACTTATATGTAGGAAGTCCGTCAACATATTTGCCGACAGCCTGAGTGAAATTCTTGCGATAGTTTTCGCTCTTTATTGCGGTTGGCAGGTAATCCCGGTCGCGCCAGTTGATGTATTTGGTACCACCTCCGGCACGACTATTGATTGTTGCGATAACGATATCAAGTATCCGCGTGCGTAACTGTTTCGCTTTTTCGCTCTCTGTGAGGAGCATACCGATATTCAGGAATGCACGGAACGGGAAAATTCCAAGTTGCCGTGTATACTTAGGGACATTAATGTCCCCAACAAAATGCAACTTTAATTCTTTCAGTGAATTACCCTCACTTAAAAAGTATCCATTATCTCGAAGTTCATCTCCGTGCACCTGCACATAACGCTTAATCGTTCGTTCATCGACATCATAAAATTCAGCGACCATTTTAGTCGTGAAAAGAAGTTGTTCATGAAAACGCAGGCCATTAACATCCAAGTTTTCTTGGATGGCTTGAAGGGCATAATTGTTGTTCAGCACGTTCTGCCGCTCGATATTTGATACTGTAAGATCGTTCATAGATTGCAAATTTACAAAATTTATTTGGATTATCAATCGTACAATTCAATATATCAGAAGACTTCGCCTTTGTCATGCGCCATCATTCAAGCCCACGCTATAGCCTCGCAACCCCAAACTTTAACAGAGTTTATCTATAACAGCATGATGAAACCGTTAGCTCTACTTGACTTGACCGAGTCAAATGTGATGAATCTGCCGAAAATTGGCCCGGGTATCATGCAGAATCGTTATAATCTTCAAAATAATTTCGTAATTTTGCATTTGGATAGGCGCAGGTCTATCCACGACATTTTGGTAAATCAGAAGCGGTATGCTCTCTTGTAGGTTGAGAACGTAGGAAATTCAAGATACTGCATAAGGATGACATAGCGGTTCTCGCGCATACGGCGTGGGCTGCTGTAACAACATCTATATCCAGGGTTTCCTACGACCTCCAATTAAGACGTGGCATTGGCAGTCCGCGCTTCGGCATTTTAATAATCAGCTCAATCGGACTGATGGGCATAATTCAATAGACTATGAACAACGAAATATTATATATTCTGCTTCCGGATTTTGCGGAGCATGAGATGGTTTATCTTGCTGAGGCGGTTACTTCCGATGAGTATGCACTGAAAGATAATCCGAAATATGTCAACAAGTTTGTCGCACCGACAATGGAGCCTGTCAAATCAATCGGAGGTTTCCGTCTGCTGCCTGACTATTCATTCGACACAATGCCGGAAGACTATGCCGCTCTCGTTCTTATCGGCGGTTTCGGATGGGCCACACCGATTGCCGACAAAGTTGTGTCCATGGTCAAGCACGCCATCGAGAAAGGGAAAATTGTCGGAGCCATCTGCAATGCTGCCTCATTCATGGCTAAACATGGCTTTCTCAACAATATCAAGCACACCGGCAATGGTCCTGACCAGTTGAAGATATGGGGCGGAGAAAACTACACTAACCCCGATGGATATGTCAATGCACAAGCCGTCTCGGAGGCCAACATCGTGACTGCCAACGGTTCGGCTACACTTGAATTTGCCAAGGAACTGTTGTCGCTGCTTGAAAACGACACCCCGGAGCGAATCGAGATGTACTATCAGTTCTACAAGCAAGGTTTCTGCTAGCTATTCAAATAGATAAGACAATGAAAGACAAGATACTTCAATTAAGACAGAATTGTATAGCCCTCGACATTGAGGGTAAGGCAAAATATAAACTATGCGGTACCCGGTTCGGAGGTAAACCCGATGTGCCGGATGGCTTCATTTGGCCTCGATTCGAGTGCGAGGACGAGGATGGTGTGACTACCAACCGCCCATTGTCGTTTATGGTGCAGTTCAACTGTGAGGATTTTGCAAAATATGATTCAGAACGCTTGCTTCCTGATCACGGACTGCTCTCTTTTTTCTATGAGATGGATAGCCAACGCTGGGGGTTTGATCCGAACGACAAAGGTTGTGCCCGCGTATTTTGGTTCGAGGATACGTCCGCATTAGCCACTGCTGAATTTCCGGACGATCTGGAAGACGATTTCAAATTTCCTATGGTGAGGGTAAAAATGGAGAAAGGGGTCTCATTCCCTTCCGAAGATGATTTTAACGTAATTTTCCCTGGGGAAAATGAGAATGATGAGTTTGAAGATGCATTCGAACAAGCTACCGGAATAGCGGTTTATGATGCAGGGGGCGGTTCCCAGTTGCTTGGTTGGCCCGATGTGATTCAAGGCACAATGTTTGACGAATGTGAGTTCGTAACACAAGGCTATTACATGGGAAACTCTGAAGGATATGCTGTAATTCCAGAGGCAATACGCAAAGAAGTTGAACTGACAGCCCATGAAAGATGGAGATTGCTTTTGCAATTAGACACTGTTGAATGCGGTGATTTTGAACTGATGTTCGGCGATTGCGGCCATCTGTATTTCTATATCACAAAGGAAGACTTGAAAGAGAGACGGTTCGACAATATCTGGCTTATTTCCCAATGTTGCTGATAAAGGCAACTATAGTCCTTTAAAAATAATCAAGAAAATGAATAATAAAGTGGATATGAAGACATTAAGGTTTTACCGGATAATGCAGTATGTATTTGCTGCAATTGCAATAATCGTATTCATAAGGGCTTGTTTCGATGCTTTCAATTCTCTTGCACCTATGTCGTGCGTAGCGACAGCATCAGCCGCATCAATAATATTCGGACGTAGAGTGCGACAACTGACCGAAAATAAATCAAAAGATTGAACATATAACGTATATGAATAGAATCAGATTATCCATAATGGTCGCGATGTCAGTAGTCCTCGGAGCCTGTACTGCCACAAATAAATCGGCCGACGGTGAGGGGAACATCAATACTGCCACTGCCTCATTGCAAGGAGAATGGTGTCTTGATTCCTATCGCATAGACTGCGAGTCAACGCAATTTACCGCGACATCAGATTATGAGTTGACATTCAATGAAAAGGACAAGACATTCAGTCTTTCCACCGACTGCAACATGATTAACGGTGAGTTTGTAATCGCTGACGATACCATCCGATTCAAAAACTTATTTGTCACCGAGATGGCTTGCGACAATATGGTTGTGGAGCAGAACATGCTGCGTCTTCTCAACGACTCCACAGCCTATGCAATTAGCCATGGCGATACACTGACATTCACAGCTCCATATATAGGCTCTGCAATATTTATCAAACATGATGTGGTAGTCTGGCGGAATTTTATCGGGGAGTACATTGACCCCAATGATGGCTCAACCCTTCAAATAGGTAAAAGTTCTGATCCGAAATTAAATATAAAAGTGTGCTTGTTCAGGCTGACAGATATTGATTGCGGTATTGGTGAGGTTTCCGATGGAGCATTGACTTTCACCGCTGCAGATGCTGCCGGCAACCCTATAAAAGGCAATATTACTCTCGAAGGCGATACTGCCACTTTAGTTTTCACTGAATCAACATGGGAGTATCTGCCCGATGGCTCGACCCGTCGGTTCAAGCGGGTTGCGCAAACCATGATTCAAGAGTGATCTTCAGTAAAAGGCAAAACAGCATGAAGAAAATTCTCGTAATTGGTTGTCCCGGGTCCGGGAAGAGTACATTTGCAAGGAGACTTTCGGCAAAGACTCGTCTGCCTCTTCATTATCTGGATATGATATGGCATCGTCCGGATAAGACTACTGTGGGAAGAGAGGCATTTGTCGAAGAACTGAACAAAATAATCAAAGGCGACGAATGGATAATCGACGGCACGTATCTCCATACATTGCCATTGAGGCTTGAACATTGCGACACTGTTGTGCTGTTCGACATTCCGTTGGAACTCTGTCTTGAAGGAGCTCGCCATAGAATTGGCAAACCTCGCGAGGATATGCCCTGGATAGAAACAGAATTGGATCAGGAATTCCATCAGTGGATAGTCGATTTCCCGAACAAGCAGATGCCTGTTATCAACGGCCTGCTTTCATTGTATGGCCAAACACGTACTATCATAAGATTGAAGTCACATGAAGACGCGGATAGCTTGATCAACTCCATGTAAAGTGTGAGAAAGAACGCGAAACAGGCTGCGTCATGGTATGCCAAGGCGAAGGAACTGGAAGCAGATTCAAAAACATGTTGATAACTATGAGATATTAAGACACCGTCTCATAAAATTTCAGAAGCCCCTGGGGCGGTTTTGGGCAAGCGATTTTCGCGTGTCGAGGAGGGAGCGATGCGGGCATCGTGACTGACGAGACATGGCGAAAAGCGCCGTCCAAAACCGGGCAGAGGTAACTTTTGTTGAGACCTCTTAACGAATTTCTGAGATTTGATGACACGGTAGTTAAACATTAATAATAATTACTAAATTTAAAATGTAACCTCGTATCTTGAAAAAAGTTACCCTTTGTCTCGCTTGCTTGGGCGCTTTTTGCCCTTTGGCTCAATCGCATAGCTCGCTATGCTCAATCGCCTGCATGGCCAAAATCACTCCAAGCCAGCAATCCCAGGGATACTGAAATTTTATGAGACGGGATCTAAGTATGGATAATATTTTACAAATTGTGAAGGCACACTTGCCTCAAGCGGGAACGGAGTTAAGCATATACACTTTTTTATCCTCGGATGCCCTTTGGCTTGGCAAACTGAAATCACAACGCTCTTTTGTTGCCGTGGCGGAAGATACAATACTCGGATTGTACATTGTCGTGATGGATGACGGTTCGGTTCATTTGCTGGAATTACCTGACGAAAGGAAACTCTACGACCTGTCTGATCTCGACGAAGACCATATCATAGGATATTGCTCCACCAGCTTTCTCGCTTTCATGGAAATCATGAATCTGTACATGGAAGCGGAAAGACGTCTTGCAGATCTTGAACCCGCTGTAGAGACAGATGTATTCGAGACAGAATGTGAGAAAGCGGAAGCCGAACTCCGCCGGAAAGTTGATGAAATAGATTCAACAGCCATAGAAGATCCGGAAGGACTATGGAGCACGATGATTGAAGAAATGGGAGCCGGTATTTGCTGATTACTAACTATCTAAGAATAACATACTATGCCCTACATATCCATTGAAAGCGGAAAACTAACCGCTGAGCAAAAGAAAGAATTGATTGAACGCCTCACGGCCACAACCTCAGAGATAACCCATATCCCGGAGCAATTCTTCACTGTAACCATCAAGGAACTCCCCGATGAGAATTTCAGTATCGGCGGCAAATCAATCAATGAAATAAAGCGTGATTACAGACCATGAACGTGCGATTGAGAGAATTTCATCCGGCTGACGCAAATATTATTGCCGGATGGCTGAAAAGCGAGTATCAAATGCGTCAATGGTGTGCCGACAGGTATTCGCGTTACCCTGTCACGGCTAATGATATTAACTCATTTCATGACAAATTCATAGACAGACATTCATCAATCGCTCTTACTATGGTTGATGCCGCCGAAGTCATTGGTTATATAACACTCAGAAAACCAACCCCTGAAAATTCAGAATGGCGACTTGGATTCGTAATAGTTGATGATGCAAAGCGAGGTCTCGGATTGGGTAAAAAACTTGTCGGCATGGCGGTTGATTATGCCCACAAAGAATTAGATGCGACTAAAGTATCGCTTGGTGTATTTGAAAATAATCCATCTGCAATACATTGTTATGAAGCTGCGGGATTCAAGCAAATTCAAAAAGAAGAGACTGAAAGCTACACTTGCCTCGGTGAGATTTGGTATTGTATAGAAATGGAGTTTGTTGAGTCTCAACAAATACATGATTTTCTATAATGGATAAACTGACAAAATCTATATGAAAGTAATAGGTATTAACGGCAGTTCCCACAAAGAAGGCAACACTACGATAATAATCAATACGGTTTTTGAGGAATTGAGTAAGGCCGGTATTGAAACGGAACTGATTCAGTTGGCGGATATTGATATTCAACCGTGTCGCGCTTGTTTCGCTTGCAAGGACAAGAAAAACTGCGTTTTCAGAGGTGATGGTTTCAACGATGTGTTTAACCGCATGGTTGAAGCCGATGGCATCATACTTGGCTCTCCGGTATATTCCGCTGACGTATCGTCAAAAATGAAAGCCTTTCTTGACCGTGGCGGTGTTGTAGTTGCTACCAATCCCGGATTATTGAAGCATAAAGTGGGGGCTTCTGTTGCTGCTGTTCGCCGTGCAGGAGGTATGACTGCCGTAGATACGATGAATCATTTTATGCTTAACAAAGAAATGATAGTGGTTGGCTCCACATACTGGAATATGGCTTATGGCAGAGAGATTGGCGATGTCCTCAATGATGAAGAGGGAATGGCAAATATGCGTAATCTCGGACAAAATATGGCATCACTTCTCAAAAGATTAGATAAACAAGGGTAAGAGATGAGCATATTTAGATATTTCTTACCTTGCGTGAGGCTACAGCCATTTATCCGCTACTATTGGATACTAAACGGCGATGAAAAGCTGGATACTCTGACATTTCCAATCGGATGTCCGCAGCTGATTTTTCATCGTCGCAGTCGGTTTTATATTCCTGAGTTGGAGGCTGAACAGGCAAGATTTTCCATTAGCGGCCAGGTCAATTTCCCGGCAAGGATTCAATCATCGGGCGATGTTGAAACCGTTGTCGTTGTGTTCCATCCTCACGCCATCGGCACAATGTTTAATATTCCGGTTTCATCATTCTACAATCAGGAGATCGACGGCTATTCTCTCGGCGACAAAAGTCTTAATATCCTTGCCGATGATGTGCTTAATGCAGATGATGCGGCCGAGGCCATCAAACTAATTGAGCAGTGGTTGTTGTTAAGATTGGCAGAGCCTGGGATTTACAATTTCAAAAGAGTGGGCGCATCGCTTAAACATTTGTTCCTTGATAATGCCATCAGTGTGGAGAGTATGGCGCAACTCGCTTGCCTGAGCCGGAAGCAGTATGAGCGGGTGTTTTTCAATGCCGTCGGAATGAAGCCAAAGGAATATTCCAATGTAGCACGCTTTCAGAAATCGCTGTGGCTTATGCAGACGGGCAACCGCGATTTTGCCGACATTGCCTATTCATGCGGATACGCCGACCAGTCGCATTTTATCCGGGAGTGCCGCCGCTATTCAGGAACCACTCCGGCAGAATTGTTGAAAATCCAACCTATATATTCCGATCTGTTTGCCTCGCCTTTCTGAATGTCTCTTTTCTTCTATCGGAAGCAACGGCAATGTGCTAACTTTGCCGTAAAAAATGATAGAAGTAAACCCGAAGGAAACCACGAGGGCCTATGCCTTCGAGATGTGGATGAACGCACCAATGCCTATGGTGACGTTCTTCAAAACACTCGATGTCACCCGATTATTGAAAATCAGCCGCAGGCGTGGACTTAAATTCAATATGCTGATGTGCTGGTGTGTCGGGCGGGCCGCATCGCAGATAAAGGAGTTTCGGATGCTCCCGGTCAATGGCAAACTTATTGAGTATGACTCTCTCGCCGTCAATACCATAGTAGCAAACAGTCACGGCGAAGTCAGTTCGTGTGATGTGCCATTTTCAGATAATATGGAGATATTCAATTCCGATTATCTGCGCCTTACCCGACAAGTGGCTGAAAGCTGCGAAAACCACGATTTGCCCGACAGTATGGTGATCGGCACCTCCGCACTCGCCCGATACGATATTGACGGAGCAGTGGGAATGTACAGCGGCATCTTCAACAACCCGTTCATGATATGGGGCAAATACAGAAAACGCCTGTTCAAAACCACCCTGACGGTTTCATTCCAATTCCACCATACTCAAATGGACGGAGCACACGCAGCCCGCTTCCTTGATTTATTACAACGGGAAATTAACGCTATCCACTGATATTGCATTATGTATCAGATAAGCCGACAGTCACGGACGTAACATCCGTAACTGTCGGCATAATTTTAAGTCATATCCGTGATTCTGCGTAATAGGACGGTTAATCACGACGAAAAGATAAATGGCAAAGAAACTAAAATGACTGTGATATTGACAGGGAAGGAGGTATGGAAATGTTCAATAAAATAGTATCGGCACAGGTCAAGCTTCTGCGATTCGCCGTGCTCCCCGGTATCCTTGGAGGACTCGCCTGCTTTATTGGGCCGCCCCATCATGCCCTTATCAAAGCGTCGATAGGAGCAGTTCTCGGTTTCGCTATTCAGCATCGTTATCTGCTACCGGCTATAAACCTAAAAGCCGCCCCGAACCATTCGATAAGATTTTTGAAGAGAAAGAATAAAAAATCCCTTCCTGTATCATTATCTGAAACACCTTGTAGCTACTTTTGCGATTGCAAACGCATCTCCGGATTTGCATCGAAAATGATGAAGCATCCCAACTGCATTGAGAGTAACGCTGCATTCTTTAAGATCCTGATACCGGGATAAACCAAATACCAAAACCGTAACAAAACTAACAGAAAAACCACTACCGGCACAATATTATATCACCCGTCCGCTCTACGACAGGTGGCAGCCCCACCCACCCCGCTGCCACCACGTTGCAGAGTGTTGACTCAGCTATTAAACGATCGAGTCAATGTTTTTTTTAATTGTTGTGAGGTATTTTCAAAAATAATTATTAACTTTACAAAAAAATATTCAATAAAGATGACATAAATAACCATTCCATTTTTTGAACAATCAATCATAAATCATTCCATTAAATACTAAAAATGAAAACTATAGTTTTAGGCGCAGGCGTCGACGCCAATATAGGAATACCCCTTACCGGTGAGCTTATTCCTAAGCTCGCTGAATTTGCCTCGACTGACGGGGGTGAACTAACCGGATGCGGAGGGGAACGACTATGATTCTTCAGAAATATTTAGTAACTTTGCAGGCGGAAAGGCGCCGGCCTTTGCCTAAATTTGGCTAATGGAGATGCGCCTGGTTCATTTTCCTATTGAAAATCTGAGGTATAATTAGATTCGTAATCAAATTCTACACGTCAATGCCCACATTTCTGTCTAAACTTAAAAACATATCAAAGGAGGCTACCTTCCCGGTCCTCATCGCGCTGTGCGCCGTGCATTGCTTCAACGATCTGCTGCAGTCGGTGGTGTCGGCCGTCTATCCCATGCTCAAAGACGACCTCAACCTCTCATTCGGCCAGATCGGTCTTATCACGTTGGTCTATCAGATATCGTCATCGGTGTTCCAACCCGTTGTCGGCCTCGCCTTCGACAAGCGTCCCTTTGTCGGGAGCCTCCCGATGGGCATGGTCTTCTCCTCCCTGGGCATCATCCTCTTCGCGTGGTCTATGTCGATGGCTACGGTGCTCGTGAGCGTGTTTCTGGTGGGGCTTGGCTCGTCGACCCTCCACCCCGAGGCATCGCGCATCACCTCCCTCGCCAGCCACGGCCGCCGCGGATTCGCCCAGTCGATATTTCAGGTTGGCGGCAACCTGGGCAGCTCCATCGGACCGCTGCTCGTGGCCTTCATCGTGGCTCCCCACGGACGCCGCTACATAGCGTGGTTTCTGATAGTGGCGGCTGCCGCCTTCATTTCCATGCGATCCATCTGCCGCTGGTATTCAGGCTATCTCGCCGAAACCCGCGCGCATGCCGCCAGCGCCTCTCCGCGCCTCCCCCGCCCTCTCAGCACTCCCCTCACCATCTTCACCATCGGCGTGGTCATGATCCTGATTTTCTCGAAATACATCTACATGGCGTCGCTCACCAACTACTATACGTTCTATCTCATCGACCGCTTCGGCATCAGCATCAAGACCTCGCAGATATTGCTCTTCGTGTTTCTGGCTGCCACAGCCATCGGCACCCTCGTGGGAGGCCCTGTCGGCGACCGCTATGGCCGCAAGCCAGTGATCTGGGCGTCCATCCTTGGCGCCGCCCCCTTCAGCATGGCGATGCCGCATTGCGGCCTCACGCTCACCGTTGTGATGAGTTTCGGCGCCGGATTCATGCTTGCATCGGCATTCCCGGCCATACTTCTCTACACGCAGGAATTGCTACCCAACAAACTCGGCCTCGTGTCGGGGCTCTTCTTCGGTTTCGCCTTCGGAGTGGCCGGAGTGGCGGCCGCCATCCTCGGCCATTTTGCCGATACCTACAGCATAGAGGCCGTCTACAACTTCTGCGCCTACATGCCTCTGCTCGGCCTCATCGCCGTCTTCCTCCCCAACCTCAAATCAAGATAACGCATGCCGATGGAATTCAGAAATCTGAGCGATTGCAGTTTCGACACTTTATATAAAGGCTTCGAGCGGGCCTTCGCCGACTATCAGATTCACTTTGAAAAAGAGGAAATCCGCTCCATGCTCCGTCGGCGAGGGTATGATGCCGACCTTTCATTCGCTTTTTTCGACAACGGCGAGATCGTAGCCTTTACCCTGAATGGAACTGGAACGTTCGACAGCATACCCACTGCCTACGACACCGGAACCGGGACCGCGAAAGAATACCGTGGCAAAGGGCTGGCCGGAGAAATCTTCACCCGCGCCATGCCATATCTGAAAGATGCCGGCATCAGGCAATATCTGCTTGAAGTATTGCACGATAACCATAAGGCCATCGCAGTCTACCGCAATCTAGGATTCGAGACCACACGCCACTTTGATTGCTTCCGTCAGACCATCGACAAGCTCAACCTCACCGTGCACAACCCGGCTTGCACCATCCGCCCCATCGACCTCAAATCGGTAGCCGACCTGCAGCGTGCATGCGATTTCGCGCCTTCATGGCAAAACAGCATCGACTCCATCAATCGCGGTCAGGCCGACCTGACCATGCTCGGCGCCTTCATCGGCGACGTCGCCGCAGGACATTGCGTATTTGACTCCGACACCGGCGATCTCACCCAGATAGCCGTCCTCCCCGAATTCCGGCGTCGGGGCATAGCCTCGCAATTGCTCCACGAAGCAATCCGCAACATGCGCACCGACTTCATCAAAGTCCTGAACGTCAGCTCCGCCGACGAGATGCTTCACGCATTCCTCGAAAGCAGGCGCATTGCCCCGGCAAGCAGACAGCTGGAAATGAAATTGGCTCTCCACGGATAATCAAATCGTTTGGCATCATGTTTGATTACGACGAAATAGACCGGACCGTACGCGACAATAATCTTCCGTTGAAAAGAATCGACGGCAAGGAGAAAGATGAGTTGCTCAGCATACTCTACGACACATTCATCATCGGCGATCCGCGCGCATTATGGCTGAGTTTCAAGTATGTGCCCACGAGCATCGACTGCAATATGGAAGATCCTTATTGGCATCTCCCCGACATCATCGATAAAGACACGGAACTTTATTTCATAATCGATTATTGGAATACCGATTTTGTGATTTTCAAAGGCCGCATGGCCGACATCCACACATTTATCGGCGACTGCGACGGCATCGATGAATTCTACCTCCTCTCTACCGATTTCAGGAAACTCTATGGCATCACCGACCACGATGACCTGCTTTATATCGACGTGAACATCAACAGACTGAAGGATATCTAACGGATTGCTGCCATGTCAGGGCCGCCACATAAAATGTAGCCCCGGTTGGAATAATCCATATTTTCCCCTCACTATCCGTGCCGACAGGCCATCCGGCCGCTCTTCCCATATTTCAGCCACGCCTTAAAACTATATTCGACAGAGATACGTTTAACTTTAGATGACATACATGGTCTAACCATTGTAGACATAAAAAAATAAAAACAGATATAGACATGAAACAATACTGGATCATCGCCGCTTCGGCGGCTATCGCTATCGCAGCCACATCGTGCAGCAGCACAAAAAGCATGAATCTCGATGAGCTTTCCGGACGCTGGGAAGTAACCGACGTAAACGGCAGTCAGATCAAGATGACTGCACCTGATGCGGAGAAGCCCTATCTCGGTTTTGACGTTGTCAACGGCAGGCTCTCGGGCAACGCCGGCTGCAACTCCCTCATGGGCAGCTTCCCCACCACCGACCCCGCCGGAAAAATCTCCTTCAGCGATGTCGCCACCACCCGCATGATGTGTCCCGACATGGAAGTGGAGCAGAACCTCGTGCAGGCGCTCGGTAATGTGGCCGGCTACAAGAGCGAGGGCACCGACAAAGTGGCACTTGTAGGCGCCGACGGCACGCAACTCCTCTCCCTCAAGAAAATCAAGGCCAATATCTCTGCTGCCGACCTCAACGGCACATGGCGCATTCAGGAGCTCGCCGGCAAGCAGCTCACCCCCGACGCCGATACGGCCTACACCATCACATTCGATGCGAAAGAGAGCAGCTTCTCCTGCGCCACAGGGTGCAACGTGCTCGGAGGATCGTTCATCACCGACTACACCGACTTCAAGTTCGACCTCTCCACCTCCACCATGATGATGTGTCCCGACACATCGGTTGAAGACACCCTCAAGCAGGTTTTGCCCACCGTCGTCTCCTACGGACGCCTTGCCGGCGGCGGCATCGGCTTCTATTCCGACGCCAACGACCTGGTCCTCATCCTCGAGAAATAAAAGCCGGCTCTCCCCTGCTTTACCCCGAATATCAACCCCACAACTCTCAGCCCCCTTCCCACCGGAAGGGGGCTGATGCTGTTGTCATCACGATGATGTTAAAATAAGACTATCGTAGTGTTAAAAATTTCAACTTGACCGCGCGCGAGAAAAAATCATATTTGGATTGAAGAAAGGGAGTTTAGTATCTTGATAATCTGATGAATTTTTATTAACTTTGCATTGTTAACGCTAATCAAAAGATTCATTGTCATGGCAGGATTTGACTTAAACAAGCTTCAGAAGGATTATAGAGTAGACCGCAAAACCCAGACTCTCTCCACCGGTGGAAACGACCAAGATGTAAAAGCCATGCTCGAATTATACGCAGACTTGGTCGACCAAGTTGACCCTCAAGCCGACCAAGAAAAGGACAAGTCCGACCAAGAAACCACCCTAACCGACCAAGAAACTATCCAGGCCGACCAAGAAACTACCCAGAGAGGTAAAAATACTACCCAGACAACTACCCAGACAGACCACAAAACTACCCGTACTGGAGATAAAATACATTATGAACCTCAAAATGGATCCCAAAACAGTCAGGATGAACCCCAAAATTGCGTTCAAGAGGTTCATGAACCCCAAAATGAACTTCAAAGATTGTTAGATACAGTCAGAACGAATTATGATAACAAAAGTTACAGAACGTTTCCCGAATCACCCGGATTTTGAATATATTGAGTATTAATATTCATTTTATAATTAGTAGTATATGGAATATCCTTTGATATCAGAATATAGAGAGGCGATAATGGCAGCGGAAGATAACTTCAATGAATTGTCTTCCCTTCGTCCCGTAGTTGACAGTTACGGCGAGCCCGTGATGTCGAGCGGAAATTTTGCTGTCGTTTTCAAGATGAGGGATGAGACGGATAGAAAACTCTATGCAGTGAAATGTTTCATAAAAGATCAGGAAGGACGCGATGAAAGTTATCGGAAGATTGCTGATGAGTTGGAAGTGATTTCCTCGTCTTATATTCTGCCGTTGCGATATATGGAGAATGAGCTGTTTGTAGACTCTGCACAGTGCAGCAATGAGGAGTTTCCGGTAGTCGTGATGGAATGGGTGGAAGGTGAGACACTGGATACATACCTCAAGAGAAACTTGAACGACAAGTACGAACTGGAGATGCTCAGCTACCGTTTCAACCGGATGGCGGCATGGCTACTTGCGCAGCCGTTTGCACATGGCGACCTTAAGCCTGACAATATCCTTGTCCGCAATGATGGCTCACTCGTATTGGTAGACTATGATGGAATGTACGTTCCAACCATGAAAGGAGAAAAAGCCAGGGAGATAGGAAGTCAGGATTATCGCCATCCATCACGCACAGATTCCGACTTTGATGAGCATATAGATGATTTCTCTATCGCCGTTATCGCTCTCTCATTGAAAGCCCTCTCTTTGAATCCGCAACTTAAGCCTACTTCGACCGACTCTCTCCTTTTCTCTCAAAAAGACTATCAGAATCCGTCAAATTCTGAAGTTATCAAGGCCATCCAGCTTCTGATGGATAATCCCGAATTAGTACTTTTATATGGTGCATTCTCAATCGCGCTGGTTAAAAACAGCCTTGATTTGATCTCTTTCCGTCTATTCATGACCGGAAAGCCCTCAAAACCGAAGGCGCCAAAACCGAGGATTGTCGCAAATCTATCTACTGAGGTTACTGACAAAGATATCGAAGATGGTATAACAGATGAATATGGTGTCATTTACAGCAGAGATGGAAAACGGCTGTTGAAATGCGGTAGCAATGTAAATGTAAAAGAATATAATATAAAACTTGAGACCGAAGTTATTTGTGACAATGCTTTTTCACATAACGGCTCATTACAAAGCGTGACAATCCCCAACTCCGTCACTTCAATCGGTGATTGTGCTTTCTCTGAATGCTCCTCATTGCAGAGCGTGACAATCCCCAACTCCGTCACTTCAATCGGTGACTATGCATTCTATGATTGCGACTCGTTGCAGAGCGTGACAATTCCAAACTCCGTTACCTCAATCGGTATGAATCCATTCATAAGGTGTCATAATTTATCTGTTATTGTATCAAATAACTCTAACTTCAACATTGTAAACAAACTCCTTATTGACAATAAAGGCCAACTAATCTCTTGCCTTGACAGTTCTCAGTTTGTTACAATTCCTGACTCCGTCACCTCAATCGGTGACAGCGCTTTTTATAATTGCAAATCACTGCAGAGCGTGACAATCCCAAATTCCATCACTTCAATAGGAGACAAAGCGTTCTCTCGATGCTCCTCATTGCAGAGCGTGACAATCCCCTACTCCGTCACTTCAATTGGTGACAATGCTTTCCGTGGATGCAAATCTTTACAGAACGTGACAATCCCAAACTCCGTAGCTTCAATCGAAAAAGGGACTTTCTCTTCATGCATATCTTTGACGCACGTGACAATCCCTGACTCAGTCACAACAATAGGAGATGCTGCTTTCTCGTTATGTACCTCATTGCAAAGCGTGACAATCCCCAACTCCGTAACTTCAATCGGAGACGGTGCTTTCTGGTTCTGTACCTCATTGCAGAGTGTGACAATTCCATACTCCGTAACTTCAATTGGTGACGAGACTTTCTGTAGATGCAAATCTTTACAGAGCGTGACAATCCCCAACTCCGTAACTTCAATCGGTGACTGGGCATTTTATGAATGCTCCTCTTTGCAGAGCGTGACAATCCCAAATTCCGTCACTTCAATCGGAAATAATCCATTCACCAAATGTCATAAATTATGTGTTATTGTGTCTAATAATTCTAACTTCAACGTTATAAATAAACTTCTTATTGACAATAAAGGCCAACTAATCTCTTGCCTTGACAATTCTCAGTTTGTGACAATCCCCAACTCCGTCTCTTCAATCGGAAATAGTGCTTTCTCTGGATGCTACTCTTTGCAGAGCGTAATAATACCTAACTACGTCTCTTCAATCGGAAAACGAGCTTTCTCTGGATGCGACTCATTGCTGAGCGTGACGATACCCAACTCCGTCACTTCAATCGGAGCCTCGGCTTTCGCTGGATGCTCCTCATTGCAGAGCGTTACAATCCTCGCCTCTGTCACTTCAATAGGTGACTGGGTTTTCGATAGTTGCTCCTCATTGCAAAGCGTGATAATCACTGACTCCGTCACTTCAATCGGTGGGTGGTCTTTCCCTTCTACATGTAAAGTAATACGAAAATAATATTATGATCATAATAGAATCCAAACGAAAAAAAATTGAGAATATTCTCAAGAAATATCCGGATGCAATCATCGCGGATATGACGAGTAAGACTAAGTCCATTCTATCCTCATGGAGGAATACCTGTGCCTTTCAGTGACGGCGTTGAAGCTGAATGTGGAAGAAATGTTTAGATACTCTTCTTTTCGACCATATTTGGCATTGCATCCTATTTTTTACTAAGGGCCTGCTTTTTCAGGAAAAGGGGGCATGATTGCGGAGGATTCGGATTTTTTAAGTATATTTGCAGGGAATTACCGTGGTAAAGGACCACAATCTTTAATTGCCCGATGCACGATATGCTTACGGGTGCCTGCCTATCATGATGTCATGAAATTAAAGTTTGCACTGATACACATATTGTTATATTGCTCGTTGCTGCAATTTTCCTCTGCCGCAGCAACTGCGTTTCCTGCTGTGATGAGGCAATATTCGCATCATGACGGATTATCAGACAATACGGTCCGCAATATTTTCAGCGACAGACATGGATACCTATGGCTTTCCACGCTTAACGGCTTGAACAGGTTTGACGGGCACCGGTTCATCCAACCCGCCGGCTGGACCGGCGATCTGCACGTGAAGGATATATTCACCGATAAAAACGGATTGATGTGGATTGCCACATCATCAGGTAAATTCGTATGCTATAATCCTTGTTCAGGTCAATATGTCAACCTCGGCTCAGCGTCTTCCGGACCGGAATACACTAAGATATACGAGACCCGCCACGGAATTGTATATCTCTGGAATCCCGACGGTAATATGTTGAGATTAACCTACAACGGAGGCTCGCCATCGATACGCAAATTCAACATGTCATCTGCGAAGAACCGGATCAACATCAATTCGCTGAATGAAGACAACAGGGGAAATCTATGGATCACCTCATCCAACGGCATCTTCGTGCTTAATGGCGACAGCATCCGCCGCATATCACGCGGCACCTCTTATGTCGGCATTTCAATCTACAATGATTTAATCCACGGTATTGCCTCCGACGGATCGCTGTATCGGATCAATCCCGGCAACTTCGTCTTCAACAAAGTGAACAAGACGCCGGGGCTCATCAGGAAAGCGGGCAATATATATCAGGCAGGGAGCAGGATATATATCAGCCACACGGCAGGCTGCTCGGTATTCGACATCCTGGACGAAAGCATATCGATGGTGAGCGAGCTGCCGGCAGATGCCCGTTTTTTCACCGACAACTTAGGAAACGGATGGATTGGCGACGGCAATGGAGCGGTGTTCCGCATAGGGTGCGCGGATGGTGATATCGACAAATATCATGTGGCTTCGCGGGAACTCATTGAGAAAGTGGGCTACGAGCGGTATTCTGCTTTTGAAGACAACCGTGGCCGACGTTGGATCGCCACTTATGGCAACGGAGTCTTCTGCATCGATGCGGCCTCCGGCTCCATGAGCCATTATGACACTTACGGATCACAGAAAAACGCACTGCCGGGCAACTATATCCTGTCGGTATGTGGCGATCCGTTGGGAAACATCTGGGTAGGGACAGAACATGAGGGACTGGTTCAGATTGCAGAAGACGGAATGGAATTCCAATATCATTATCCGGCCGGTGAAGAATACCACGACCGCAATAATTCATTCCGCCTTGTTTATGCCATACCCGGAGGGGAGCTGATAGCGGGCAACAGATACTCAGATCTATATTATCTTGACCGACGCCTGGCAACGACTGGTAATCCCAGACATTTCCCGGGCAACATCATGTCGGCCACCATCGACAAGTCGCAGCGTCTATGGCTTGGTTTGAGAAATTCCGGAATGATGGTTTTCGACGGAACCCGGACGATTGAGATCGGTACGGATTCCGCCTACAGTGTCTTCGACCTGCTTGCCGACGGCTCCGGAAGAATATGGTGCGCCATGTTCGACAAAGGACTCGGCTACGTGTCAGCACAGGATGGCGAGCCCTTTGAGTTGAGGACATTTCCGTTCTCGGACAAATATGGCTCCCACTGGCGCAATCTCGAGACAGACAGCAATGGATTCATCTGGGCATCAACCAACGACGGACTTGTGATTTTTCATCCCGACTCCCTTCTGGCCCGCGGCCGGTCGGCCATCCGGCATTTCAGCAAAGGAGATGGACTGCCCGGCAATGAGATAAGGCAGATATTGCGTGCGCGAGATGGGAAAATGTGGGTAGCGATACTCGGAGTCGGCATTCTCGTATGCGACGGACCGTTTGCCGGCACGCTACCATCCTTCGAAGTGATATCAGAGGAGAACGGACTTGTCAACAATCTTGTGCAGTCGCTCGTGGAAGATTCAGCCGGCAACATGTGGGTCGCGACCGAACGGAATCTATCGCGCATCGACTTCAGGTCCGGACTGATTGATTGCTATGCACCCGGGCCAAGCGGCAACGACAATGTCTTTCTGGAGAATGCAGCGATCATCATCGAAGACGGACGACTGCTGTTTGGCACAGATCATGGTCTTCTATCATTCGATCCGTCGGGAATCAGAATTGACCGGAAAACATCTTCTCCGGTCCTTACCGATTTCCGGTTTAATGACGATTGCGTCCGCGCCGACGTGTCGACCATGAGTTTTGATGCCAGCCAATCTACCGAATATTCATTTTATCTCGACGGGTTTGACAAGGCATGGACCACCCCCTCGAAAGGCGGACATATTGAATACACGGGGCTGCCGTGGGGAACATACACCCTAAAGGTGAAGGCCCGCGACAAAGAAGCCCTCTGGAGCGACGAGGTCTCCGTCAGGGAATTTGAAGTCAGGCCTTCAGCAGCGACATATTTATATATCGCACTTGCTCTTTTGGCAGTAGCCGCCGCCTATCTCATCATCCGCCTCCGGATAAGGAAACGCAGGCACAGGGGCAAGATTCTGTCGGACACCACAGAAAAGGAGACTCCAGAACAATCGCCCGAGCATGACAACTCCGTCATGCCGGCGCATCATGATGATGCCGGCGGGGTGCTCGCGAAGATCATCGAAACCCGTCTGGCCGACAGTGATTATACCATAGAGGATTTTGCTTCCGACATGAACATGAGCCGGTCGGCCCTGTACGGGTTCATGAAAGAGAACGGTCTGCCCTCGCCCATGGAATATCTCCGCTCATGCAGACTCGAGCGGGCCGCACACTTGCTGATCGACGGCCGCTACAACGTAGGCGAAGTGGCGAATATGGTCGGTATGAAAGATCCTCTCTATTTCAGCCGATGCTTCAAGCAGCGTTTCGGGCTGTCGCCTACCGCATTTGTCAAGCAGAAAAAGGATGCCGACGCGGGTGCCTGATATGGAAAATAGTCCGGTACGCCATACGTCTGTCCATATCTTATGGACAGACGTACAAATATCATGGATTATCATCCAATCATTTGGTACTTAATCTTATATTGAGTTACTTTGCAATATGAAAAATTGTAACAAGTAACCTTACAGACATGAAGAAAACAACCTTTTTACGCTTATCGGCAGTGCTCATGCTGATATTATCGGGAGTAGTTGCAATCGCCGCCGGATCTTCCCGTGAGACACATCTTTTAAACTTCGGCTGGAAGTTCCGGATGGGAGATGTGGAGAATGCCGACCGTCGGGATTTTAATGATGAATCATGGCGTTCGCTCGATCTTCCCCACGACTTCCAGTTCGAAATGCCATGGGACTCCCTTGAGTCGCGGGGCAGAGGATTCAAGCCCATGGGCACCGCATGGTACCGTAAGACGTTTCAAGCTGATTCCACATGGAAAGGACGCCGGATACTGCTTGATTTCGGAGGCATACTGCTCCATGGCGATGTCTATGTGAATGGCATTCCGGCCGGAGCCACCGATTATGGATATGTCGGCTTTGAGTCGGATATAACGCCGCTTATCGACTTTGACCGCCCCAACATCATAGCTGTGAGGGCTTCCACCGGAGAAAAGTCAGGATCGAGATGGTATACGGGCGGAGGAATATTCCGCGATGTCAACATAATTGTAAAGGATTCCGTTTCGATAGCACGCCACGGACTGTTTATAAGCACGCCCGAGGTGAGCAAGGAAAAAGCGGTAGTGAACCTTCAGGTAGAGATAGAAGGCATAAAGATGAGCGACCGGCCTCTGAAAGTGGATGTCACGATCAGAAATCCGGAGGGCGACATAGTGGCGCGAACCGCAATGGATGTCCCCCGGCATTCACGGCGCGACCGTGAGGAAGTGGCACTCCCGGCTGTTTCCGTGTCAGACCCGGAGCTTTGGTCGTGCGCCAATCCGAATCTCTATACGGCCGAAGCAACCCTTTCCGACGGCAACCGCGTCATTGACAATATCTCCGGCAGGTTCGGCATACGCAAAATTGAATTCTCAAAAGAAGAAGGCTTCAAATTAAACGGCGAGAAGGTTTTTCTCAAAGGTATCGCTATCCATCATGACCTCGGAGTGCTCGGCGCAGCCGCATACGAGACAGCGATCCGCCGCATGATGGACCGAATCAAGGAATTCGGATTCAACCACATACGTACTTCCCACAATCCATATTCCGAATCATTCCTGCGCATCGCCGATGAAAAAGGGATACTTGTGGTAGATGAACTTTACGACAAATGGAGCAATACGGTGGCATGGGCTGGGCGCAGGCCGTGGACCGACATGTGGCATGAGAATCTTACGGAATGGGTGAAGAGAGATCGCAACCATCCTTCGGTGATACTCTGGAGCCTTGGCAATGAGCTTCAGTTTCAGGAAGAACGTTGCGGCATTCCCGGCACAAACGATTGGGGAGTCACCACATATAAGTTGATGTCGACACTCCTGAAGCGTCACGATCCGACACGTCTCACCACTGTCGCCATGTATCCGGCAAGAGCCGGGGGCATTGTCAAGCATGATCCTGATTTCAGGAAAGAGGAGAACAAGATCGCTCCGGAACTGGCCCAGATCACGGATATCGCCAGTTTCAACTACTGCTGGGATGACTACCAGGCATACCTGCGACATAATCCCGATATGATCATATATCAGAGCGAGGCTGTCACAAACGAACTTACGGCCCCTTATTTCGGAATGGACCGCGACCGGATGGTTGGACTCGCCTACTGGGGCGCCATAGAATATTGGGGAGAGTCAAATGCCTGGCCGAAAAAAGGATGGATGTATTCCTTCTTCAACCATTCTCTCGAACCGTTTCCGCAGGCTTACCTGATGAAAGCCACTTTCTCCGACGAGCCCCTTGTCAGGATCGGAATCGTCGACAGCGAAGGGGAAGCCGAACTTTGGAATGATATCATCGTGGGGCAGAAGATGATCTCATCCCACTGGAACCGCAAGGAAGGGAGCATCAACACCGTCTACACTTACACAAATGCCGATGAAGTGGAACTTTTCGTGAATGGCAAGTCATGCGGAATCAAAAAGAATCCGGATCTGCCCACCGGAAGGAACGTGATCAGATGGGACAGCATAGCCTACCATCCGGGATCTATTACCGCAGTCGCAAGAAAAGACGGCAAGGAGATAGCGCACCATAAAATCGAGACAACCGGGAAACCTGTGAAATTAATAGCTGAGACAGAAAATCCGGCCTGGGAGGCCAATGGCCGGGACCTTCAATATGTCAGGATATATGCAGTCGACAGCAAAGGTCGGAAAGTACCGACGGCTTCAGGCAATGTCAGGTTTGACCTGTCGGGAGAAGCAACGTTGCTTGCCACAGACAACGGTTGCCATACGAGCGATGAGCTTTTCCGCAACGACCATATAGACCTCTACAAAGGATTTGCAATGGGAATACTCCGGTCGACACGCGAACATGGAGACGTCGTGCTCAAGGCATCCTGCTCCGGTCTGAAACCTGTCACTGTCAGATTCCGAACCAAAGCATCCGCCGGCACATCAGGCACACGATAGAAAGAGCCCGACAGATGGCGTCTGATTCAAAAAATTTAAGTATATTTGCAGGGAATTACCGTAATCACGAACCATTATCATAAACTGCCGGCGACTCCCAATGGCTCCCGGCCTACTGACTGTCATGAACATAAGAACGACTTTCACTGCGATTGCCCTGGCAATCATCGGCATCTCCGGCTTATCGGCCGGCTCACATACCTCCGACCTCAAACCGGCCGCCGACGGCGGAAACGAACGCGCCGCCACCCGACAGCCGAAAATGTCGGTAGCGCCCAACACCCCGATAGGTAAAGCCAGAGGGGCGGTGCCCGGACGGGTGGCATGGATTCACTGCCCCGGCGTAGCCACATGGGACGGACACTCCGGCCTATGGCTTGAAGACCGTTGGAACGACCAGGCGAAGGCCGACCGCATGATGAAGGAGACTATCAGGTCGGTAGGTGGCAAATCATCGGCCAAGGCGGGTTGGAAAGCTATGTTTGAAGACTTCAACAAGCGGCACGGCAAGGGGAAGAAAGGCTACCGCAAAGGTGAGAAGATTGCCATAAAACTCAACATGAACAACGCCATCACCCACCGCGACACGGTGGAGCTCAACTCATCGCCGTTCGTCACTCTCGCGCTGGTGCATTCGCTCGTCGAAGACGGCGGTGTGCGACCTGCCGACATCATCGTCTGCGAACCGAGCCGCGCCATCACCGACAGCATCTATCTGAAAGTGACGCGTGAATATCCGGAAGTCACCTTCATCGACCATATCGGGGGCGACGGCCGGCAGAAATGCGAGTACTATCCCAAACGCATCGTATATTCCGTCGACAACGGCAAAATGGCGCGCGGCATCGCCAAGTGCATCGCCGATGCAGACTACGTCATCAACAGCGCCCTGCTGAAGACCCACAACGGGCCCGGTGTGACCCTCACCGGCAAAAACTGGTATGGCGCCACCGACATTGCCCTCGAATGGCGTAAGAACGCCCACAACAACGTAAGCCCGGACAAAAAGCATGGCACGCCGGGCTACAAGACATTCGTCGACTTCATCTCCCACCCCGACCTCGGAGGGAAATGCCTTCTTTTCCTTATCGACGGCACCTACGGCTCGCGCGGTGTCAACGGAGCCCCGAGCCCCAGATGGAGGAAAGCACCCTTTGCCGACGAATGGGCATGCAGCCTCATAGCGTCGCAGGATGCCCTGGCGGCCGACGCCGTGGCGATGGACATCATAATCGGCGAATGGCCTGAGTTCGGAAGCCTCAACTATTGCGACCAGTATCTGCAGGAAGCGGCCTCGATTCCCGACACTCCGAGCGGCACGGTCTACAAAGCCGCAGACGTCGCCCTTACCGAACCGCTCGGGCTCATGGAGCACTGGAACAATGCTCAGGAGCGGAAATACGACGCGATCGATCTCCAATATGTCAGGATCAAGTGAATGCCCGCCACTTCTGCCACAAAACGATCATAATCTTCAAACATCTAAAAAAAAGACACTAAAAAATGACCCGCAAAATAATAATCTGTCTTATCCTTGCCTTCGCAGGCATCCAGGCTGCTGAAGCCGATTTCCGTAGAATTGAAAACGACGTGTTCTGGAACACTGCCGACGGCTCCCCCCTTTACAGCCAGGGCGGCGGCATCTTCCGGTTTGACTCAGAGCGAGGCGACGGCCAGAAATACTACTGGTATGGCGTGCGCTATAAAGGTGCCGAAGAATATCGAGCCGACCCGTCGCAGACCATCGAAAACGCCGTCTTCAGCGGAGTGACATGCTACACCTCCGACAATCTCACCGACTGGACCTATGCCGGCGACGTCCTCACTCCCGCCGAGATAACCAAACACGGCCGCCACGTCTGGCTCGGACGCATGGGTGTTTGCTATCTTCCCGAGATCAGACGCTACGTACTGGCGATACAATGCGACAACGGTGTGCTGTTCGCGACTTCAGATCGTCCTGAGGGTCCATTCCAATGGGAATGGAGAAAGGATATGACGCAGACCATCGGCACTCCCAACACCGGCGACCAGACAGTATTCACCGACCCCGACAGCGGCAAGTCGTATCTGGTGTATTCCTACGGCAGGGGACGCAGCAAGATATATGTCTCCGAAATAGGCATCGTTGACGGCCGCCCCGACCTCCTCGACTGCACGAAGGTGTTTGAAGGGGAAAGCCGCGAAGGCAACTGCATGTTCAAGCACGGGGGCCGCTACTACATGTGCGCCTCCAACATATACGGATGGGACGGCTCGTATGCCTACTATCTTGTAGCCGACGACATCCGCGGCCCGTACACCCCGCTCAACGACATGCAGGTGATGAAAGGTTGCGAGTCAGACTACGCCCACGTGTCGCAGACCGGATTCTTCTATACCCTCCGCAACGCCGGCGACGGAAAGGAGACCGTGATCTTCTGCGGCGACCGGTGGAGCGATTTCGCCGGCAACGGCCTCGGCTACAACGTCTGGGTGCCCCTCTCGTTTGAAGCGGACGGCACCCCCTGGTTCAACTCCCTCTCGGCGTGGGAACTTGACGAATCCACGGGCGAATGGCGCGTCGCCCCCGACAACAACTACGCGCTCAACGGCAGTTTTGAAGCCGACCGACGCATCATCCCCAACCCCGTGAAGCCCAGGCAGGAGCATCTGCTGGGATGGGACACCGAGATTATCCGTGGAAACACAGTGGCCGTCGGCGATTCCCTTTCCCCGCAGCTCAACTACCTCAACACGCGCGACGACCGACGCTGCGTGACCGGCGAGAAGAGCCTTTGCATCAGCGACATCGTGGATTTCTCGCGCCGCGTGAGCCAGACCATTTCCTCCACCCCCTTCGTGACCTTGCCCGACGGCGAATACACACTCACGGCCAAAGTGCGGACCGAAGGCAATTTTGACAAACTGGAGTTTTTCTCCACAAGCGGCAGCGACGAGACCCGTCAGGCCATCAAGAGCACTCTCCCTGAGTGGACCCCGATAACGATGAAAGGAATCAAAGTCAGCGGCGGCAAAGTGCAGATAGGAATCGATGCCGACGGCAAAGGCGGAGCCCGCTGCCTCGCCGACGACATCGAATTCCGACTCGCACGCTGACCGCCACACTATCTATGGTATCACTCGCCTCTCAATATCCGGCTTGACAGATGATGATCTGTTTTTCGCATCATCAAAGGAGAATATTATATGCTCTTTTGGCAACAATACCTACGAACTCTACCGCCAGATGCATGGATTGGGCGATGGTTACAATTCAAAAAATCTATTTATCTTCTTGACTTTCTGAAAGATTTTCATTAATTTTGCACTCATTAAAAACATAAGTCAAATGAAAGCAAACGAGATACAAGACCTCTTTGATAGTTTCGAGTCTATCGCCATTGAATACGATGGAGTGGAATGTTGGAGTGCACGTGAACTTTATCCTCTTTTGGGCTATGCAAAGTGGGATAGATTCAAAGATGTGCTTATTCGTGCAAAAGAATCTTGTGAAAATGCAGGGGAAAAAGTAGCCGATCATTTTGCCGACGCCGGGAAAATGATAGAACTCGCAAAAGGTGCTAAGCGTCAAGTAGATGACGTTATGTTGACGCGCTATGCCTCCTACCTTGTTGCGCAAAATGGCGACCCTCGTAAGCCGGAAATTGCTTTTGCTCAGAACTATTTTGCTGTACAGACTCGTCGCGCAGAACTTGTGCAGCAGCGACTGTTGGATTATGAACGTGTCCAAGCTCGTGCAAAACTTGCAGACACCGAACATACGCTTTCAGGAGTGCTTTATGAGCGAGGCGTTGACACCAAAGGATTTGCGATAATTCGAGCTAAAGGAGACAGAGCCTTATTTGGTCTTGACACTGCCATGATGAAACGAAAAGTAGGAGCTCCCGAAAAACGTCCTCTTGCCGACTTTCTGTCAACGGTAGCCATCAAAGCAAAGGATCTTGCAGCTGAGATGACCTCCGTCAATGTTCAGCAGAAAGATTTACGTGGACAAGTTGGCATTGAGAGAGAACATGTCGACAATAACAGTGCAGTCAGGAACATGCTTTTGGATCGCGGAATACGTCCCGAATCCCTCCCTGCAGAAGAAGACGTTAAGAAGGTAGAGCGCCGTCTCAAAGCCGACGAAAAGAAGATTCTGCCCAAGAAGAAAAAGTAAGCCCGTGCTATCACCATTGAGGCATCCCAATTCCCAATCTTGTCGGGATGAATATACGGAAGGCAAATCTGCTCTGTTTGGGCAAGCATGAAAATCCCGGTAATAATGATTATGGAAGCCCCCTGAAGCTTTCCACCGCCTTAAAGGCTACACGCCAGAGCGATTCCGCACTTCGTTATAATTATGCCGGCTGATTGCCTATATAAAAAACTTTTTGTACTTTTGTATATGCTTTACAAATCAGCCAACACACAACTTCGATACAAGGCAAAGATGATTCTTTGCCTGATTTTCTTATCTATTTTAATTGTCGCTTGTTCTAAGGATACCGGACTACAGACATCTCTTGATGCCGCGCAAACCAAATTTTTAAATAAAGAGTATGATGCCGCGCAATCTGTATTGCTGAAAGCAGAGTCAATGATCACTGACGACACCCCTCTTTCGGAAAAAGAGTATCTTGAACGGCTTAAAGGCATCAACTATCTTGAATTGAGGGTAATGGATCGGGCCAAACTTTCATTACAGAAAGCTTTGGAATATTCCAGACAAATGAACGACACCTCCCGTATGATTCAAAATTCCTTTAATCTTGGTTTATGCAACAACACTGTGGATGAGGCCAAAGAGATATACGAATATGTAATAAGATTGGCAGCAGAGACCGAGCCGGTATTTGTACCTCAGGCACTTGAAAAACTTGCCCAGGCTTATATCTATGACAACGATTTCGACAATGCACAATGCTCGCTTGACAAGGCGTACAAACTGGCGGGCGGCAACAACGTCATTATCCAACAGATAACCTTCACGCAATGTGAATTGTGGTTGGCTGAAGATAATCTTGATGCAGCATTGGCCGGATTCAAATCTATTCCGCCTGATTCTTGTTCATTAGTCGGAAATCTGAGCAGATCTGAACATATCTATAGCATACTCTATGAGATTGGAGAGTATAAGAACGCTCTTGCATATAAGGATTCCATACAACTTTTCTCCGACTCTATAAAGAATATCAACGGAGCGAACAGGGTGCGGCATATAGAAGAAGAATACACTCAAAACATGGAAAAGGAAAGAGCAAGATTCAAAATCCTTTTCTATTCCTCATTATGCGCTTTTATTGTCATCGCGACAGTACTGTTTTTTATAGTGAAAAACCTGAAATTAAAACAGAAACAGGTAGCTTTGACCAACCAAATTGCGGACCTAAACGTAAAGTTGTCCGAACTCCGGCCTAAAGAAGATCAGGAAGAAAATGTAGAGTTTATCACTGATACAGAAAGTCTTCACCACCTCATCATGGAGAAATTCCGATTATCGATGGAAATGTTCAAGACTCAACCTCAATATGAAATTCTTAAAAAGCTTAACCTGATCAGAGATTTTGACCCGGCCAACAAACAGGAAATCAAAGATGTCTCATCTGAAATAATAGGCAGATTCTCCGATGCCTGTGCCAGTATACGACAGGTTGTGGCAGCCATGACCAACGACGACTGTCTGCTGTGCTCAATGTCTTATTGTGGATGCTCTAAAGAAGTCATTTCTGCGATGCTGGGATCTTCAGAAGAAGCAGTGCGTCGCCGCAAAAGTCGCATCAAACAAAAATTACCTAAGACCCTTTTCGCATTTTTCTTCAAATGAAGTTGTTTAAACTTATTTTTTCGTTAAGATTTCGACAGGTTTCCGAGTGGATTTTTCTTCAGGAAGAAGGAGCGATGCGGGCATCGCGACTGATGAGTGAGGGAAAATACGCCGGAAAGATGGCGGAAGGTTAATGAAAAGAGTTATAGATTTAACATATCATGTTGACTTTTATAATTCGTAAATAAGTTTAAACAACTTAACAACCTGGCTTTTTCGGGACAAAAACGTGACAATTTCATTATGTCACGCCATTGTCACGCCTGATATTCGGGTATTTATCTTTTGAAAGCTAATTTTGCATCATCAAAATTTCAGTAACTCAAAAGAAACCCGAATATGAAAAATTTGAAATTCATTGTGACTATGATTTTGCTCTTGACGGCATCTAATTTGAGAGCTCAATCAATGGAAGGCCACACCGGTTCAAACTCCGAACCGGACTCCATGAAGTATGAGAAGGAGTTGATGGAGGTTGTTGTGAAAGCAAGCCGTAAATATGTAAAGCCGACAAGCCGAGGAGTGAAAGTGTCGATGATAGGAAACCCGGTGGCAAAACTTGGGTCCGCTTCCGACGCGCTCAAACAGCTTCCTATGATCGATGCTTCAAAGGGAGGCATAGAAGTGCTTGGATATGGCTCACCGCAAATCTACATCAACAACAAGCTTGTGCGCAACACCTCGGAGCTATCTATGCTCTCGGCAGACGATATCAAAGATGTGGAGATTATCACAAATCCTTCATCCAAATACGGTACAGACGTAGCATCCGTTATATTGATTCGTACCAGGAAGCCGAACGAGGGATTTCATGCCGTTGCCGCAGGCAACGCTACAATGTCAGAAGCATTCTCCGCTTCCGGAGATGTAAATGTGAACTACCATACAGAAAGTGGATTCACTTTCTTTGGTGATTTCGCATACGGCACTGCCGCATATAAGCAAAAACGTTATTACCGTGAGGAATTCTTTATCTCAGGAAAACCGGAAGAACTGTTTTACACACAGACCCACTCAAATGCGAGGAGCAGAAGTCAGTCTCTTTCCGCAGACGGAGGCGTGAACTATGATTTTGGCAAACATTCAGTCGGTGTTAAGTACTCTTTCTTCCGCACCCCGAAAAGCCATTACACCGACCATGCCAATACTGAAACAGATGCCCGAAGTGAATTGTCAACAATAACATCAAGTACCGACCTTAACTCCCAAAATTCAATGCACCACTTGAATCTGTTTGGAGATTTTGCGTTGCCACTAAGCATCGGACTTAGATTTGACGCAGACTATGTTAATTCATTCAAAAGGTCTTCCTCTGCTGTGGATGAGAATGAATCATCGGAATGGGTTCGTAACGATAACCATACGGTCAGCAACCTATGGGCTGCAAAACTGGTACTGACAAGAAAAGTCCTAAACACTGAATTTGAAATTGGAACCGATATTTCCCATACATTCAATAATCAGGATTTCACCAGTATAGCATCCGACAATTCATCTTTTCTAAAACCGGGAGAAGACGATGTGAAGCAAAATCTCTATGCAGTGTTCGGCAGTTTCGACTGGACCCCTGATAAGAAATGGAATGTATATGGCGGCATTCGTTGGGAATCAACCGACAGCAGATATCGCCATGACAATATCCTAAACCCGGAATTATCTCGTACTTATGGGAATATCCTCCCAAACTTAGGAGTATCTTTCAATTCAGGAATACACGCTTCATTGTTCTACCGCGCGTCTGTTTACCGTCCCGGATATCAATCGCTTGACAATAATTATATCTATGTTACTCCGACTCTTTGGGAAACCGGCAATCCGGAATTAAGGACAACATTGGTTCATCGTATAGGGCTCAATCTGTCTTATAAGAAATTTACCTTACAAAGTTCATTCAGAATAAATGAGAGAAATACAAGTGCGGTATATTGCCATAATGATGAAAAAGGCATAAACATCACAAAGCCTGTCAATCTGCCACGTTATAATTATTTTCAGATAGTGGCAGTCCAGCAACTGGACTTCGGTTTCTGGCATCCCACATTACAGGGAGTATTCTATGTTCAGGATTTGAAATACGGTGCACCACAAAGAAAATACGACAAGCCTCTCTATACTCTCTCAATGAACAACAGGTTTGACATACCCGGAAGTATATACGCTTATTTGAGTGTCTTTTGCATGGGAACGGGAAATCAAGACGTAGTATATTCGCACGGATCATGGCAGGCATCTCTTACTGTAAATAAAATATGGAAGAATTGGACTTTCACCTTATCTGCAAATGACTTGTTTGGCACGTGGCGACAACCGTTTGATACAACAACAAATACAGTAGCATATTCTTCCAATCGAAAGGGCGGCTCTCAATCAGTGTCTTTAAGTGTCAGATATACTCTTAACAGCGCCAAAGGTAAATATAAAGGAAAAACGGCAAGACAGGATGAAATTGACCGATTCTAAAAATATACGAAATGCTGATAATTTCACGTTATTTAGGTAGTTTATAAAATCAGTATGCACTTCATCATCTGAGCCACTATGCGAATATTCACCTTTTCTTTTTCCCCTACCGGGACATCAGCCAAGATACTGCGCGGCATTGCCGAAGGGCTGTCCGGGATACAGGATGCCGCTGTCGTCCACACCGACCTCACGTTCAAGCCAGCCGCTGACATCGCGCTCTCTCCCGATGACATTGTAGTCGCGGCAGCCCCTGTCTACGGCGGAAAAATAGCACCGATAGCGAAGCAACGCCTGAGAGGACTCCGCGGCAACAACGCCCGATGCATAGTCGCCGCCATTTATGGCAACCGCGCGTTTGAAAACGCAGTAGCCGATTTCGCATCGTTCATGACCGAAGCCGGACTCATCGTATGCGGAGCGGCGGCTTTCGTCGGAGAGCACTCCTATTCCACTGCCGCCACCCCTATCGCATCCGGTCGCCCCGACAGCAACGACATGGCCGATGCGCGGACTTTCGGCAGGGAAATAGCCGCCAGAATACTCAGCGGCGAATTGCGGGAAGTAAGCGCCGCATCGCTGGCCGATGTGCCGTCGCCACCCGAATCGATGGTCAACTTCCGCAACTTCGTGATTGGCTACCAAAAACAGCAGGCGGAAAATCCGGTGGCTTATCTTCCTCAGGTCGACCCCTCGCTTTGCGACGGCTGCGGCATCTGCTACGGCGTATGCCCTACCGAGGCGATCGCTCCCGACTGCGATGAGGCTGATCCCGCCAAGTGCATCAAATGCTGCGCCTGCGTGAAAAGTTGTCCGCAGGGTGCACGCCGGCTCGACACTCCGTTTGCGAAACCGCTGTCGGAAAACTTCAATCAGCGGAAATCGCCCGTCTGGATTCTTTAATGGTCGGATGCTTCTCAACCGGATTCTTTTTTGTAATTTTGCATAGACATTTACTTCGTATAGAAATGAAGACAATCAGATTCTTCAAGATAATGCAATTTGTGTTTGCCGCCATCGCTATTGTGGCATTCATCAGGTCATGTTTCGACGCTTTCGATTCGCTGGCGCCGATGTCGTGCGTAGCCTCCGCGGCGGCCGCCTCAATAATATTCGGGCGCCGGGCGCGTCAACTCGCCGACAACAATCAGGATAAGTAATCACTCATCCCAACCGTATTTTTCCCCGGGCAATCAGTTAGCCCCCGGATTACCAACCAATTCAAAATCCCCGATCAAACAAAATGTCACAAATTCCGAACGACTACCAACCGCTGCTCGCGGCGGCCCTGGAGATGGCTGAAAATGCCGGAAAGATACAAATGAAATATTTCCGGCAGAGCAATCTGGAGCAGTCTACCAAACTCAACGACAGCGATGTAGTGACCATCGCCGACAAAGAATCCGAGGCGTACATACTCGGCTTCATCCGCCGCCATTTCCCCGACCACGGCATCATATCGGAAGAATCAGGGAGGGAACATGAGGAGAAGGAATGGCGATGGGTGATCGACCCGCTCGACGGCACAACCAATTTCGCGTCGGGCCTTCCGGTATTCTGCGTTTCTATCGCACTCGAGCACAATAAGGATGCCGTGATAGGAGTGGTCTACGCTCCCTATCTTGGCGAGCGTTTCCACGCGGTGAAGGGAGCCGGTGCATGGCTCAACGGGCTGCCCATCCACTGCTCCGGCAAGCAGGAACTTTCGAAGGCTGTGGTAGCCACCGGAATGCCCTACGACCGCAACGACAATGCCGACAACAATCTCGACGAGATAAGCCGCATGGCACTCCGCGTAAGGGGTATCCGAAGGATGGGCTCGGCAGCCATCGACCTGTGCTATACGGCAGCCGGTTTTCTCGACGCCTACTGGGAACTGAACCTCAACCGCTGGGATGTGGCAGCCGGCCAGCTGATAGCGAAAGAAGCCGGAGCCATCATCGAGCCTATCCGCACCGACAGGAATCATTCCATCCTTGCCTCCAATCCCGGCCTGCACGCAGCCATGCGGCAGATTCTTCTTCATGAATCACCAAATCAGTAATCACAAAAAGCGACACGGAAATGACAGAAGCTGCCGACATAGAACATACCTTGCTCTCCATGGCCGATGAGCGCCAGGCACGCCAGTTGCTGAGGTTTTTCAAGACCGGTCCCGGCCAATATGGCGAAGGCGACCGCTTTATCGGGCTCCGCAACCCGCAGGTGCGCCTCGTGGTGAAAGAAGCGTGGAAAGACACTCCGCTCAGCGAGGCGGCCACACTCGCCATGTCGCCGCTACACGAAGTGCGACTCTGCGGACTCCTGATCATGGTGGAGCAATACCTGCGGGCCATGAAGAAGAAAGACAGGTGCCTGCGCAACGAGATTTTCGACACATACCTCTCGCTTCATCCCTATGTCAACAACTGGGACCTCGTGGACCTGTCGGCCATCAAGATAGCGGGCTACCACGAAACCGACTACCCCGACATGACGCTGCTCGACGAGTGGATAAAGCCTGAGAACCACACTCTCTGGCAGCAACGCATCGCCATGGTGAGCACATGGATGCTCACACGCGCCGGACGCCCCGACGTCTGTTTCCGCCGCGCCGCTCACCTACTCTCAAGTCCGCACGACCTGCTGCACAAGGCTGCCGGATGGATGCTGCGCGAGGCATGGAAGAAAGGCTACCGCGAAGACTTGCGTGCCTTTCTCGAAGAGAACGTAGCCGGCATGCCGTCCGTGATGCTGAGCTACGCCTGCGAGAAGATGACGGAAGACGAGCGCCACCTGTGGCAGCAGAAACGCAAAGTCAGCGCTTCCTCCTGATCACCTCGATATCAGGAAAGAAGAATGAAAAACATGACTTTTCAGCAACAACTACCGAAAAAAACATGATGCGCGGTCAGGGAGGCTGTTGTAAATTTGCATCCGGAAACCACGTGTTGAAGTTGTCTGAACAACTTTATCAAACACAAGGGAATTTTTGGATATATTTACCGACTTTTTTACTTTGCAGATTTTCGGAGTAGTTGTAATTTTGCAAGCGTAAAGTTGCTGCGATCTGCTTTCAATCAATGCTTACAGTTGGCAGACGTCGGGCAACGGATTATTAGTCACCAGTGATGGCACTACAGGTAAATAATGGATATATGTGATTCCAACCAAACTTCTTAACATTGGCGAAATCGGGCATCAAGTAGTGATTACTTGGTGTCCGGTATGTTTCAGGGCCATACCTCATGGCATGCGACGCATCCTTCCGTCCGGACTTTCCCGCGATTTTTGAGTCTGATTTTTGGAGCATACCGATTTTATCATTAACTTTGCATCTCTGTAAGGGGGCTTCTCAACCGGGTCTCCTGCCGCTGTCTCCGGCAGCGACTATGCCTGCATTATAAAACCAAACTTTTATGAAAACCAAGATTCTACTTGCCATGATGTGGCTGCTTTCCGCAGCGGGACTGCATGCCGCGACATTCCGAAACCCCGTCATCAACGCCGACGCGCCCGACATCAGCGTCTGCAAGGTTGCCGACACATACTATATGGTCAGCACCACCATGCACCTCATGCCCGGTGCCCCTATCATGAAGTCGACCGACATGGTGAACTGGGAGACCATCAGCTACGTATTCGACCGCATCGACGACGGCGACCGCTACGACCTCATTGACGGACAGACCGTCTACGGACAGGGCCAGTGGGCCTCCAGCATACGCTACCACATGGGAAAATTCTACGTCTGGTTCACCGCCAACGGTGCTCCCGGCAAAGGGTTTGTTTTCTGCGCCGACAAGGCCGAGGGGCCATGGAAACTTGTGGCCCGCCCGCCCCACATGCACGATGCCTCGCTCTTTTTCGACGAGGACGGCAAGCGCTATCTCTTCACCGGCAGCGGAAGCTGCACCGTGGTGGAACTCGACGAGAACTTCAATCCCTTGCAAGGGGGGCTCAACAAGAAGGTGGTCGATGGCAGCACCGACCCCGACGAGCGCGGCGCACTGCTTGAGGGCAGCAGCGTGGTGAAGCACAACGGCAAATACTACATCTGCATGATTTCCATGAAATGGGGAGTCGACGGCCGCGTGCGCCGCGAGGTGTGCTACCGCGCTGACAACATCGCGGGCCCCTACGAGAAGAAAATCATACTCGAGACTCCCTTTGAGTCTTACGGCGGAGTGGGACAGGGATGCCTCGTGGGCGACGACCAAAGCGACCTCGGATGGTGGGCGCTCATCTTCCAGGACCGCGGCGGCATCGGACGCGTGCCCTGCGCGCTGCCCGTCACATGGATCGAGGGATGGCCTATGGTGGGAGAGTTCACCGGTGAAATCAACACCGCCATAGCGGAATGCAAGGCCGACAATCCTTCGGGCAATATTCGCCTCGATCGCCGTGCCTACCGCACCCCCTCCGACCTCAGCCTGCGCCACCCCTCCGTGCAGGGAATAATCGGCAGCGATGAATTCGACCTCCTCCCACTGAATCCGGAAGGTGCCTACCACGACCGTACCGGCCTCAGCAAATACTGGCAATGGAACCACAACCCCATCGACGAGGCATGGAGCCTTACCGACCGCCCGGGATTCCTGCGCCTGACGACCGCAAGGGTTGTAGACAACATCAACGTCGCGCCCAACACCCTCACCCAACGCATGGCGGCACCGCTCTGCAGCGGTGCCGTCAAGATCGATGTTGCCAACATGAAGGATGGCGATATATGCGGGCTGGCGGCCTTCAACGGCGACAGCGGAGTAGCGCGGATTGTGCGGAAAGGGAAACGATTCTTCCTTCAGCTCACTGAGGAGAAAGCCGTATTCAAGGCACCCCGCGACATTGAGCGCGTCGACGTGACGATTCTGAAGGAAGTACCTCTTAAATTCAGCAGGAAGTCGGGCTCCGAAGTATATCTGAAAGTCAACGGCGACTTCAATCCCGGACGCGACATGGCTTCATTCTCCTACAGCCTCGACGGCGACAACTGGACCGACCTGGGGCATGAGATACCGATGCGCTTCGACTACACCCGCCACTTCATGGGCACGAAGTTCGCCATTTTCAACTACGCCACCCGCTCCACAGGGGGCTACATCGACGTCGATTGGTTCCGCTTCGAGCAACTGTGAGAAGCGGCGCCCTCGCGTCAGAAACGGTCTTTTATCGCCGGGCCGTCGCTCCACTGATGGTCTTTCGGGAAGGGCTGTCCGCCCCACGCCTTGCGCGATGTCCAAGGCTGCGCGGCGTCGGTCCAGTAAGGATGCGCTGCCGGGAGGCCTAAGGGCAGGAATGCGAGCGAGGTCATGTAGAGCGAGCCGTTGTTGGTATACCAGTCGGCTATTCCCGGCTGGCGGCCGCAGAATCCGATGGTGAGGAATCCTCCCTCGTTGAAGTTTTCCTTGTCGTCAAACATGCTGTGCATCACCGCCGTAAGTGCCGCACGCACCTGTCCGTTGCCAAGTCCCTCGGGCAGTTCGCCATGCCATGCCGTCAGCGCCAGCGGCTGCATCGCCGCCATGCGGTAGGGTATGGAGCGGCCAAACACCGGGAAGGTGCCTTCGGGCGATATCATGCGCTCGAGCACTATCGAGAATTTCTTCGCACGGCGCAGCGCGTTGGCGTGGTAGCGGACGTAGTCGATGCGCGTGCGCCGGCCTGCATCCTTCATGGCCTGCAGCGTCTCGAGAAGCATCGGGTGGAACACATAGCTTGAATAGTAGTCGAAGGCAAACGTCGGGCCGTCGGAATACCATCCGTCGCCCACATACCATTCGTTGACTTTCCTTATGGCCGAGTTCACCCTGTATTCATCGCATTCCGCACCTGCCTTTGCCAGCAGGCTCTCCACCTCGGCCGAGAAGAGAAGCCAGTTGGTGTAGGGCGGATCGATGGAGCGCAGCCCCGTGAATTCCTTGATGTAGCGTTGTTTCGTGGTATCGTCGAGCGGCACCCACAGCGCGTCCCATGCCCTTAGGAAACTCTCGGCCACGTATGCAGCGTCGACGAGTACCTGTCCTTCCCCTTTCCAAAGCAGATAGTCGGGGCTGGCGGGGTCTACCGCATTGCGGTAGGACTGCAGCGCGAGCGAGCGCATCTCGGCGCGTTGCCGCCCTTCGGCCGTGTCGTCGTCGGGAAGCGCGAGCCAGGGCGCTATGCCGGCCATCAGGCGTCCGAATGTCTCCATATACACCACGTTGCGGTCGCGGCCGTCCCATGTCGGGCTCACTTCCACCTGCATGTTTTTCTTCAGTTCGCCACGCGCCATGTTCTCGAGCACGGGCCGGGCCATGCGGCAAAGCAGATCCACCTGGTAGACGCGGTCGGCATTCTCCTGCGCCTCCAGACGCCTTACATATTCACACGCCGCCAGCAGGAACGCACCCGTTCCGAAATTGGATGTGGATGCAGCGTCCACCACCTGTCCCGGAATGGCCTTCTCCCCTATCGGCTGCACGTAGCCCACACGGCCATCTTTCTGCACCGCTGTGTTTTTCAGATAATTCCACCCCTTCGCGGCGGCTTCTTCATATTTCGCTCCTTTCAGATATCCGTTGTTGAGGCCCCAGAGCAGCCCGTAGGTGAAGAAGGCTGTGCCGGAGGTCTCCGGACCGGGAGCATGGTCTTTGTCGAGTATCGAGCGGGTCCAATAGCCTTCGGGCTGTTGGCATGCCGTCACCGCGTCGGCCATATCCTTGAAGCGGTTCTCGAAATAGCCCCGGTGCCGGTAGTCGACCGGCAGGTCCTGAAGCACTTTCGCGAGCCCGGCGAGCACCCAGCCGTCGCCACGCGCCCAGAAATCTTTCTTTCCCGCCGACGTCTGATGCTTGTCGAAAGTGTATTTGGCATCGCGGTAATAGAGATTCTCGTCAGGGTCGAACATGATGCTGTCGGAATAGCATACGTATTCATACAGTTTGTCGAGATATTTACCGTTTCCGGTAATCTTGTAGAGCTTTGTCATCACGGGCATCACCATGTAAAGCCCGTCGGCCCACCACCAATAGTCGTTCTTCGGTGTCGACATCTCATATTCCATCACCTCGCGCGCCCGCCTGATGCGTCGGTCGTCGGGCAGAAGGTTGTAGAGGTCGGCGTATGTCTGGAAGCATATCTGCCAGTCGCCGAAGAGCACATGGTCGTCGGTTTCGCCATAATTGTATCGCCATTTGCTGCGGTCGGTGCCCTTAGCACCTTTCCATTCGTTGTGTTCGGCCCAACGCTGCGAGTAGTCGAGCCAGTCGCCGTTGCCGGTGAGCCGGTAGGCTTCCATGTTGCCGGTGTGGTAGGCGGCGTTGTCCCAGAAGGCGTTGGTCTCGGCCGCATGGTTCTGCTGCCAGTGGTTGTTGACCTTGTCGATGAGTTTCCTCACCTCCGCAGCCTCTTTCTTACCGTTCGCGCCGGCCGCCACGCCTACGGCAAGCGCCACGACAGCCAGACTCATCAAAAATCGTTTCATATTCATGTTGATCAATTAATCTATAGTGAACGTGCGGCCATTGCGGCGCATCTTTTCAAGCAGGAAGGATGCCCCCTCCGCTTCCTCTGCAAAATTAATAATTTTTACCTACAAAATGAATTTTATTCAAAAAAATTTGGTCGCTCCGGATTTTTTTCGTAATTTTGCATCATGAAACGCACGCGACGTGCCGTTTTCATAGGGCGAATACCAGAGTGGCCAAATGGGGCAGACTGTAAATCTGCTGGTTTATACCTTCGGTGGTTCGAATCCATCTTCGCCCACAAGAAAAGCGGAATCATCCAAGATTCCGCTTTTTTTTATTTAGCTACCGCACATCGACAAGCCCCGGATCTTGACAGCGATGACAGGCAGGAGAAGTGCGGTGGCGCGATATGTTTCGACAACTTCAGTTGATAAGACTTCAGTAGATAAGGTAGATAAGAATGTATAGGTTTGTTTTAGCGGTCGTTTTTCTGATCGGGGCTGTTCCGGCCTTCCGGACGCAGGAGCCTGACTCTATCGCCTCTCAGCAACTTAATGAGGTGGTGGTGACCGGCAATTCCCCTTTCCAGCGAATCGACAATGTGCAGCTCGGGGCTGAGAAACTCGAACTGAGGGTTCTTGAGAAAGCCCCGGTGCTCTTCGGCGAGGTAGATATCATCAAGTCGATCACGTTGCTCCCCGGTGTCCGTCAGGAAAGCGAGGGGTCGGGCGGATATATGGTGCGCGGCGGCACAGCCTCGCAAAACCTCGTGCTGCTCGACGGCGCCACGCTCTACAATCCCTCGCACGTGATGGGTATCTTCTCCACATTCAACGAGGATGCTCTCGGTGGGGCCACTCTCTACAAAGGTCTCATGCCATCCTGCTTCGGGGGCGCCACATCGTCGGCACTCGACATATCGCTCGCTCCGGGCAACATGGAGCGTTGGCACGCCGGAGGCACGATAGGCCTTCTTGCCGCCAAGATCAATGCCAACGGACCGATTGTGAAGGATAAGCTGTCGCTCGCTGTGAGCGCCCGACGCTCCTACGCCGACCTCTTCCTGAAAATGGTGCCGAAATACCGTTCCACCGTGATGCACTTCTACGATGTCAACGCCAAGCTTCGCTACAAACCGACAGCCGACGACTACATAGACGCTTCGTTCTCGATCACCCATGACAATATGGGCATCAGCGACATTATGTGGATGGACTGGGGCAACATGGCTGCCTCCGCAAAATGGACGGCGAGCCGTGGCGACAACTGGAAGTTTGTCACCACAGGTGCATGGACAGGCTACACGGGCGACATGTGGATGGACATAATGAGCAACCGCCAACGGCTCGACGAGTATATCCGCACCTTCTCGCTCAATGAACGCGCCTCTTACGCCTTCAACGACAGCCATGCCTTAGAACTCGGCTACCGATCCGAACTGTTCCGCGTCAAGTCGGGCGAGTGGACGGTAAACAATGCCAAGGAGAGGGAGATACGCTCAGGTTGGGCCAACGATGCGTGGCTCGACTACACAGGTGACATCACAGGATGGTTCTCTCTTGAGGGTGGCGTCAGGGTGAATGTTTTCTCTGCCCTTCGCGGCCACTCCTTCACTGACCTTACCGACTACTACAATCCCGGAATTTCGCAGGGCGACAACGGAATATCCCGCACCTACATCAATGTCGAGCCGCGCCTGAGCATGAAATTCAATGTAGTGGAAAACCACGTGCTGAAGGGTGGCGTCACTTCCAGTTCACAAAACCTACACGCCATCCGCACTTCGGCCAACACCTTTCCCTTCGACCGCTATGCCATCACCTCCGCCAAGGTAAAACCGGAAAAAGCATGGCAATATTCGGCAGGCTACACCGGCACGACTTCCGACGGAGCGTGGGAATGGTCGGCCGAGGCTTATTACAAGACCATGCGCAACGTCTACGACTACCGGTCGGGGGTTACGGTTTTCTCTGATATAAATCTTGAAAATCTGATTCTCGGCGGCAAAGGGCGTTCCTACGGCATGGAACTGATGCTGCGCAAGAATTCCGGCAGAGTGACCGGATGGGTATCATATACCCTTTCCAAGACCGAGACCAAAATCGACGGAATCAACGAAAACCGATGGTATGACGCTTCAAACGACCGACGCCACGACCTGAACCTCGTGGCCATGTATGACCTTACCGACCGATGGAGCCTCTCGGCTTCATTCCTCTTCGCTTCCGGGCAGGCTCTTTCGGTGCCCGATGCGAAGTATCAGTTATCGGGCGAGACTATTTATTACTACTCGCAGCGCAACAACTACCGCACCCCGGCCACGCACCGCCTCGACATCTCTGCCAACTACAGGCATGTCGGAAAGAAACTCACCTACGAATGGTCGTTCGGTATCTACAACCTCTACAATCATTACAATCCCTACATGATCTACTTCGAGGACTGCCCCGACAACGTATCGGGCACACGCGCCGTGCAGTATTCGATGTACGGCATTGTCCCTTCCATTTCCTACACCCTGAAATTCTGACTTCAAAATGAAATTGCTGAAATATATCGTTTCCGTTTGCCTCCTTCCCGCATTGGCCTCATGCGAAAAGGAGATCGACTTCAAATATCACGACATTCCCGAGCAGCAGGTCATCGAAGGGCTGATCACTCAGGAAGGCGCGAGCGTCCGCCTCACCAAGACCGTAGCAACCGACGAGCCTTTCAACGATAATACTGTAACTGATGCCGTGGTGACGCTCAACGACATGACAGCCGGGCAAGTGTATTCCCTGACGCCTGACGAAAACGGAGCTTTCTCCCGCCCGGGACTTGAGGGAGCTACGGGGCACGAATATGAGTTGACCGTCACCATCGGGGAAAACACATATACTTCGTCAAGCCGGATGCTGCCCCCGACAGAGATTGCATCGGCTGAGTTCAACTGGATCAAGATGCCATACGACGATGTGGCGGTGCTGAAGGTGCAGTTTACCGAAGTCGGCGACAATCAGTCGAACTACTGGCTTCGCGTTTACCGCAACGGCGAGCCCTACCAATGGCAGGCTATCGAGCCACGGAATGCCGTCGACGGTCTGGTGACCGGCATGATGATGACCTCACGCAAAGACATCGCCGAGGAGGACGATGAATCAGTGCTGAAAGACGGCGACATAATCGACATCGAGGTGATGCCAATATCGGCTGTCATGGCCGATTACCTCGACTCACTCAACAATGGCGACTACAACGGCAACCGCATGTTTGCCGGACCCTTCTGCCTCGGATATTTCCTCGCCGCACCCATCTCGCGCACCCGCCTGGTCTATCACCCCGACCAAATCCCCTACGCCGAATAAAAGCCGTCGCTTTCGGTATGACGCCGATCTCCGAGCGGCGTCGCAGATGGCTTGTAAGATCGGTTATCGTGGCGACGGCGGGGATGCTTGTCCTCGCTTCGCTCAGGATCTTTTTAAGATTTAACGCAAACGCAGATTATTGCTGCCTTCGGCATCGCCGATGGCAATCGCGGATGGCCGCGGATTTTTTCTTGCTTTTGCTCTTGAAAAACCTATGCATTAATCCGCGAGATTCCGCTGGAAATCTGCGGATTTTGCCGTTGGCAAAATCATCTGCGTGCCCTCACCGCGACTAATTTTACAAAAGAATGAAAATAAAGAGAAATCCGCGGAAATCCGCGTCCCCCACGGCGCAGCCGCGAAGCGGCCGCCCGATCCGCGTTTGCGCTTAATCATCAGAGATCCCGAGCGTAGCGAGGACATGATACAATGGCGCCGCCTTCGGTAGGACGCCGCTCGGAGATCGGCGTCGGTGTTGGATTTGGTTCAGTTATCGGGGCGCCGTTCGGAGATCGGCGCGGTACATGCAAAGTTCTCTCTCCTCTCTTCGCTCGGGATCTTTTTAAGATTTATCGCATACGCGGTTCTCGGCTGCCTGCGGCAGCGCCGGTGGCAAGCGCAGATTTACGCGGATTTTTTTTGCTGTTGCTCTTAATGCTTTCTTCGGCGTGCCCTCATCGCGACAAATTTTACAAGAGAATGAGAATAAAGAGAAATCCGCGAAAATCCGCGTTCTCCACGGCGCAGCCGCGGAGCGGCCGCCCAATCCGCGTTTGCGCTTAATCATTACAGATCCCGAGCGTAGCGAGGAAATACGTCAATGGCGTCGCTTTCGGTATGACGCCGATCTCCGAGCGGCGTCGCGGATGCAGGAGCCTTTAGTCGGCATGCCACCGTAATTGAGGCCCGACTCGCTTTTTCGGTAAAATATGAAGAACTTACGGAAATAAATATTTGTGTCGTCAGGGACCAATGTTGTAATTTTGCAGCTGCTGATAAAAACGCTGTTGATAACAAAAACGCTGCTGATAAAAACAATGTGATGACCGTAGCCAATTTATTTCATCATTTATTTGCGACACTTGACATGAAAATGACTGTTTTTATGTTGTCGGCCATTCTTTTGCTCGCTTCCTGCGCGGAAGATAACGGCATCGACAAGAAAGGACTCTCTATGAAAACGAATACTGAAGGAAACACCGCGGCAAACAGTGCTGCCGACAAGGCACCTGCCGAATACGGCTTTACCACATCGTCTACCGTTGCCGATGTGGTTTCCAATCCTGCATTTGGCGATTTCGGCCATCTGCTGTTTCCCGTCGACCGCAACATCTCCGGCTCAATGACGCTCGCCGACATCAGTTCTTCCAACGTATATGTCTGGTATAGCCATATCCGGACTGAGAAAACGGTGGAGATCATCAACCGGCTCTACCACGATGCCCTTGCAGGCAACCGTATATTCTACCGCATGTATTCCGATGCGGAAATAGCCGCCGACCCATCGAAGGCCGACACCGGCCTCTTTCTTTTCCGCGGAGAAACCGGAAAACCGTTTGCCATCACCAATGCCGGAGGAGGATTCATGTATGTCGGGGCAATGCACGACAGTTTCCCCCATTCTCTCGAAATCAGCAAGGCCGGATATAATGCCTTCGCCCTCATATATCGTCCCGACGATCCCTATTCCGATCTGGCCAAAGCCATCGAATTCATCCACGACAATGCCGACGCGCTCGGCGTGAAGGCCGACGATTATTCGCTGTGGGGCGGATCGGCCGGTGCAAGAATGGCCGCCATCCTCGGCAACAGGGCTTACCTGCAACAGCTGACAGGACGCACCGACATTCCGCAGGCAGCCACCGTAGTGATGCAATACACCGGCTACTCCACCGCATCGCAATACGACGCACCGACATACGTATGCGTCGGCTCAAACGACGGAATCGCTTCTTGGCGGACGATGCAGAACCGCCTGATGCGCCTTGAGGAAATGGGCATCCCGACGGAGTTTCACGTCTACGATGGCTTAGGGCATGGCTTCGGCCTCGGCGAAGGCACCTGCGCCGAAGGCTGGATCTACGACGCGCTCAGATTCTGGCAGAAAAACATGAGCGCCGAACCCGGCACAGGCGTGCCTCCGCTATATGCAGACTGATGAAAATGAAAAAATGGCAAGAGATACCGACATTTGTCGAGAGCATACGCCTCCGGAAGTTTGTTCTTTTTAGCGATGAAGATGATATGCAATACTCTTCGCAATAAAAAACAACAGATTATGAAAAACAGAATATTAGGAACTGCCTCACCGCTCGAAGTATCAGGTGTAGGACTCGGCTGCATGGCCATGAGCCACGGCTATGGCGAACCCGCCGACAAAAACGAAATGATAAAACTCATCAGGAAGGCCCACGACCTGGGCGTGACATTCTTCGACACGGCGGAAGTATACGGACCTTACACCAATGAGGAACTCGTAGGCGAGGCTCTTCGTCCGATAAGAAACGAAGTGAAGATAGCCACCAAGTTCGGCATCAGCATGAATATGGATGATTTCAAGCAGGTGCTCGACAGCCGTCCAGCCACTATCCGCAAATCAGTGGAAGGTTCGCTCAAGCGGCTCCGCACCGACCATATCGACCTCTACTATCAGCACCGCGTCGACCCCGACGTGCCCATAGCCGACGTGGCAGGCACAATCAAAGACCTCATCGACGAGGGCAAGATACTCCACTGGGGACTTTCCGAGGCTGGCATGAATACTATCCGCGAGGCCAATTCCCTGCTCCCCCTTACCGCCGTGCAGAGCGAATTTTCACTGTTCTGGCGCGAGCCTGAGAAGAACCTCCTGCCCCTGCTCGAAGAGCTCGGCATAGGGCTTGTACCTTTCAGCCCGCTCGGCAAAGGTTTCCTCACAGGCGGCATTACCAAAGACACGAAATTCGGTAAACATGACTTCCGTTCCTCCGTGCCCCGCTTCCAGAAGGAAAACATCGAGGCCAATATGGCTCTCGTGGATTTCGTAAAGTCGATAGCCGACAGGAAAGGCATCTCGCCGGCACAGGTGGCGATTTCATGGATTCTCTATCAGAAGCCCTGGATTGTGCCCATCCCGGGCAGCCGCAGCCTCCGACACCTCGAAGACAACATCGCTGCTGCCGATGTAAGTTACAGCCCGGAAGAAATGGCGGAAATAAACGCCACCCTCGACACTATAGTGATACGCGGCAACCGCTACAACAGCAACAACCAGTCGCATATCGGCAACTGACCGACCGACGACCGGCAAACAGTTCACAAAACATTACATACATATATGAAGAAAGGCAGGCGCGACACCTGCCTTTCTCTTTTTCCTCAGAATTTGAAGCTGCATGCGAGCCCGGCCTCCGTGTCGGTGGCAACAGGCACTATCGCCACCTCATGCTTCTTCATGTAGGGATGGGTGAAGATGAACGACGATGCCGCCCCGATGGCGGCTCCCGCCGCCACATCCCACCAATGATGCTTCTTTCCGTAGACCCGTCCCCATGCCGTATAGGTCGACAGGGCGTAGGCCGGTATCGAATATTTCCACCCATAGCGTTTGCCGATGAATGTGGCGGCGGCAAACGTCACCGAGGCATGCCCCGACGGAAACGAATGGCGGTTGCTCATGTCGGGGCGGTTTTCTTTCACCGAATATTTCAATATCATGGTAGCCCCGATCGTGACTCCGGCCGAGATGGCGCCTTCCTTCAGCCCCTCCCAGTCCTGCTTTATCAAGGTAGTGGCAAGCGCGGCTGCCGGCAAAGCCACGAGTATCACGTCGGTCGATGTGCGCACCGCTTTCTGACCCCTCGAGGGAGTGAACGCGCCTGCAGCATCTTCGCCGAAGGCCGCCACCGGCATCAGCACCACAAGCAACATGATAATCAGGGAGCGACGGAACGCGCAGTCTTTCTTCCGCTCTTTTTCTTTTTTATTGTCTCGTTTGTCGTTCGACATTTTGCAGATTCCGTTTAAAATTTGTAATTTTGTGGACTAATTGTAGTTTTTTTGGAATAATAACGCGTTTCCACGTAAGGAAAACTACCATCTACATTATTATGAACGGAATTTTCGACCCCTTGGTTTTCCACTCTGTGGAATATATAATGATAGCGCTGGCTGCCATTGTCTTCGTATGCCTGCTCTTCATCAGCCCCGGCTACGGGATGTTCTACAACCGCAAGTGGGGTCCCTCGCTGAGCAACCGCCTCGGCTGGATCCTCATGGAGGCGCCGGTGCTTGTCTGCCTCCTCGCCATCTGGCTCTCGTCGCCACGCAGGGCGCAGACCACGCTCATCATCATGATGGCGCCCGTAGTGATACATTATCTGCAGCGCACCCTCATCTTCCCGCTCCTCATCAAGGGCTCCAACCGCATGCCGGTGGCCATAATGCTGATGGGCGTGATATTCAATGTCGTCAACGCCTATCTCATCGGCGGCTGGCTCTTCTACATGTCGCCTGCATCGGCCTATCCCCTGTCGTGGCTCGCCGACCCGAGGTTCCTCATCGGCACCGCGATCTTCATAGCCGGAATGGTCATCAACATCCATTCCGACCACGTAATCCGCCATCTGCGCGCCCCGGGCGACCGGCGCCACTACATCCCCCACGGCGGAATGTTCCGCTACGTCTCCTCGGCCAACTATTTCGGTGAGGTCACCGAGTGGGTTGGTTTCGCCATTCTCACATGGTCGCTCCCCGGATTAATCTTCGCCCTCTGGACCTTCGCCAACCTCGGCCCCAGGGCCCGCTCCACTTATAAAAGATATGCCGCCGAATTCGGCGACGAGTTCACACGTCTGAAACGCAAATATATCATCCCCTACCTATGGTGACCAATCTCGACAATCTATTCACTCCCGGCAAGATAGGCCCGGTAGAGCTTCGCAACCGTTCCATCAGAAGCGCTGCGTTCGAAGGAATGGGACGCGACAACAACCCCACCGATATGCTCCGCGACTATCACTGGAGCGTGGCCGAGGGTGGCGTCGGCATGACCACTCTTGCCTACGCCGGAATAAACCGCTCGGCACTCTCTTTCGAGACCCAGCTCTGGCTGCGCCCGGAAATAACGGGACAGCTCCGCGAAATCACCGACGGCATACATGCCCGCGGCGCCAAGGCCTCGATTCAGATTGGCCACTGCGGCAACATGACACATATCAAGACCGCCGGCGGCATACCCGTAGGCGCGTCGTCGGGGTTCAATCTTTATTCCCCCACCATAGTGAGAGGTCTGCGCAAGGATGAGCTCACACAGATGGCCCGCGATTTCGGAGACGCCGTGCGCACCGCCCGCGATGCGGGCTTCGACTGCGTTGAGGTGCATGCCGGACACGGCTACCTCATATCACAGTTCCTTTCGCCTTTCACCAACCGCCGCCGCGATGAGTTCGGCGGCCCGCTCGCCAACCGCATGCGCTTCATGCAGATGGTGATGGAGGAAGTGATGAAAGCGGCCGGAAGCGACATGGGAGTGCTCGTAAAGACCAACATGCGCGATGGATTCAAGGGAGGTCTCGAGATCGACGACTGCATCACGGTGGCCCGCGAGCTCGAGAGGCTCGGCGCACACGCGCTCGTGCTGAGCGGCGGGTTCGTGAGCAAGGCTCCCATGTATGTGATGCGGGGCGAGATGCCAATCTATTCCATGACCCACTACATGAAGCTGTGGTGGCTCAAATATGGTGTGCGCATGGTGGGCAAATACATGATTCCCACCGAGCCCTTCCGCCCGCTCTATTTCCTCGACGATGCACGCCGTTTCCGCGCCGAACTTTCGCTGCCGCTCGTATATGTAGGCGGCGTTGTCGACGGCGAATCGATGTCGAATGCTCTCTCCGAGGGGTTTGAGTTCGTGCAGATGGGACGCGCCCTTCTCCGCGAACCCGACTTCATCAACCGCCTCGCCCGCGAAGCGTCCCACCATTGCGGATGCGAGCATATCAACTATTGCATCGCCCGCATGTATAGCCGCGAGATGGCTTGCCACTGCAACGTGCCCGACCTCCCGCCCCGCATACTGAAAGAAATCGACGGAATACGCCGTCGCAACAAATAGATCCACGACCGACACGATGAAAACGACGAAGACCAACGAACTGCAGGGAAAATGGGCTCTCATCACCGGCGCCGACGGAGGCATCGGCCTCGAGCTCTGCCGCGCCCTCGCGCGACGCGGATGCTCGCTCGTGATGCTGAGCATCACTACCGATGCCCTCCGCAAGGCCGCACGCGACATTGAGTCGGAGTTTTCCGTCGGGGCGCTCCCTCTCACCATCGACCTCACCGACCCGCACGCAATGTCGATCATCGCGGCCTTCCTGCTCAACCGCGGCATCGAGATCGACATACTTGTCAACAATGCCGGCATATTCAGTTTCAAGCCTTTGGCCGACACGCCCGACGACAAGATCAACCGTTTCGTCGACCTCCATGTGCGCGCCACCACTACCCTCTCCACCTACTTCGCGCGCCGATTCCGCGAAAGGCGCTCGGGCCGCATCCTCAACATGTCGTCGATGTCCTGCTGGATGCCGATGCCGGGGCTGGCTCTCTATGCCTCCACCAAGGCCTACATACGCGTGCTGTCGCGTTCGCTCCACTATGAACTGAAGGATTATGGAGCGTCGGTCACCGTGGCCACTCCCGGCGGCATCGCCACCGACCTCTTCGGCCTCCCTGCCAACCTGAAGCGGCTGGCGCTCACCCTGCATGCCATCGAGGCCCCCGACTCGTTCGCCGAGAAGGCCGTGAAAGCCATGCTCAAAGGCAAGAAACAATATATCAACGGGTTTATCAATCGGCTCGCCATAGTGTTTGTGGCCATCATGCCCACTCCGGTGCGCATGCTCGTGAAGCGGAAGTTGCTCGACAAGGGCATCTGCCGATAGCCCGTCATAATGCCGCTCTGACGCGCCCCTACCATCTGCCGCCATGTCGATGATCCTATCCCACCGCCGCAACCTCCTCCGCCTCGTCTTCCCGCTCATTACGTTTCTGGCGTCGCTCGCCACTTATTGGGCCACTGTCGATCCGGGGCCCTCTTATTGGGACTGCCCTGAATATCTCATCACTGCCCTGCGCCTTGAGGTGGGCCACCCGCCGGGCAATCCGGGGTGGGCACTCACCCATCGCGTGGCTACAGCACTGTTTTCCTCTCCCGAAACCCAAACCCTTGCCGTCAACCTCATGTCGGGGCTTTTCACCGCCCTGGCCTCGATGCTGCTCTGCATCGTGGGCATGTCGGCCATGCGCCTGATATGGAATCCGAGGCGCCACACGCGCTGGCGGCGGCTGGCTATTGGCTTCGCTTCCTGCGCCGGCGCGCTATGTTTCGCATGGTCCGACTCCGCATGGTATAGCGCGGTGGAGGCGGAAGTCTACGCCATGTCGCTGTTCCTGTCGGCGCTCACCGTGTGGATGGCTCTCAAGTGGGCTTTTTCCTTCTCGCGGGCGGCCCGGATGCGGTGTCTCGTGGCGATAGCCTACATCATAGGCTTCTCGCTCGGAGTGCATCAGCTCAACCTGCTGGCGCTCCCGGCCATAGCGCTGGTGATGGCTGCCGGAGTGAGAAGCTGGAAGTCGCATCTTGTGCTCCGCCGCTCGGCGGCGTTTGTCGCGGCCTGCATCGCAGTGGTGGTCATACTCAAAGGCATCATGCCCGGTGCCGTGGCTCTGGCATCACGCGCCGACGTTTTCTGCGTTAATTCTCTTGGCTGGCCCTATTGGGCGGGTGCCATAGCGGCATGGAGCCTCGCGCTCGCCGTGGCGGTGGCGCTCGCCATTACCGTTTGCCACAGCCATCCCAAGTCGGGCACCGCCCTGTGGTGTCTGGCAGCCGTGATGACCGGCTATTGCATCTATATCCTGATTCCGCTGCGCGCATGGGCCAATCCTCCTGTCAACGAGGGCGACCCCTCTTCGCCGGGGCGACTGATCGATTATCTCGACCGCCGGCAATATGGCGGCGCCCCTCTCTTCTATGGCCGCACGCCGTATAGCCGCATCATGAGGCTGGAGAGGATGTCGGTGTCGGAAAGCGGCGACACCGCCTACGATTATTCCTGGAATGCCCTGAAAGTCGTAGGCCGCGACCTCAGGCCGATGGTGCGCGGCGGACACATACCGGAGCGGAGCCGCTTCCTCTCAGATGCCGACAGGTGCCTCAACCGACGCCTCGCGGCCGACAGCGCAGCCCGAGGATATGCCGTGACCGGCTTCCGCACCGAACCCATATATACGCCCGAGCTCAACATGCTCCTCCCTCGCATACATTCATCGTCGCCGGCCGACATGCCGGCTTACCGCGACTGGACGGGCATGGATTCCTCCAACATGGTCAGCGTGCTCATCTCGGAAGCCATCGACAGCATGGGGCGCCCGGTGCCGATGCGCGATGCTGCGGGAAATCCGATGCGCCGCCATGAGCTGCGCCCTTCCTATCTGCAGTCGCTTTCCTACCTGATGGGTTATCAGACCGGCTACATGTATCTGCGCTATCTGATGTGGAACTTCTCAGGGCGACAGAACGACGTGCCCGCTTCGGGCGAGATCGACCATGGCAATTTCATCACAGGCCTGCCGCTCGCTGACGACCTCATGCTCGGCCCGCAGTCAGCTCTCCCGGCGGAAATTGGCCGCGACAACGAGGGCTACAACCGATATTGGGCCATCCCCTTCCTGCTCGGCATCGTGGGCCTCGTGTGGCTTTTCGCCGGCAACGGACCTGCGCTGTCGCGCCCTGCCATGCGCGCGACGGCATGGACCTCGCTCGTGCTGATGCTGATGACTGGGGTAGCCATCGTGGGCTATCTCAACCAGACGCCGGGCGAGCCCCGCGAACGCGACTACACTTTCCTCATGAGTTATTGGTCGTTTGCCCTGTGGATTGCGATGGGGATGCTCCTGCTGCTCTTCGCCGCGCGACGCCAATGGATGCGCATCGCGGCAATGGTCGTCTCCGCCGCAGTGCCCCTCTGGATGCTCGCCCAGAACTGGGGCGACCACGACCGCAGCCACCGCAGCGCTACCCTCGACTACGCCGCCAACCTGCTTGAATCGCTCGACAAGGATGCCATCATCTTCGTGGATGGCGACAACTATATCTTCCCGCTATGGTATGCGCAGGAAGTGATGGGAATGCGCCCCGACGTGTCGGTGGTGTGCAATTCTTTCCTTTCATGCGACTGGTATCTGCCTCAGCTCATGACTCCCGGCCCGGGCAACGACGGAGTGGCCATGACGGCCGACGTGGCCGACGTGGCCATGGGCAACTACAATATGGTGCGGATGCCGGGGGCTGTCTCCGACACCCTCGACGCCGTAGAGGCGCTCCGCAACATTTATGCCGACATGTCGCCCACCCCGCAGTTCTCCCACCGCTGGCTCACGATGGGCTCAGGCGATTCGCGATGGGTGTTCGACCTCCTGTCGATGCCCGGCAAATCGGCCAACTCCATCGCGTCGCTGAAGGAAGTGGCCATGATCGACATTATCGCCACCAATGCCGCATCGCGCTATCCGCGGCCCGTATATTGGCAGCAGGATCTTCCCCGCAACAAGTATCTCGGCTTCTTCCCCTACTCCCGCCAGGCCCTCTTCGCGCGCCGCCTCATGCCCGATGCGCCCGACTCGCTCGTGCTCACCGGCGAAGCCCTCCGCTCACTCCCCGCATTACGATGGGGAGGCACCGACCGCATGCCCTACCCCGGACCCGACGTCATCGCGCAGGCACAGCTCCAGCGGGCATCGCTCATAAGGCTCGCCGAAGCCATGGCGCACGACCAACGCCACGACCAGGCTCTCCACATAGCACACATGGCGATGGTGCGCTTCCCCGAAAATGTCATACCCTTCGGCATCCGCAATCATTGCGACAGCGCCTACTTCGAAGCCCGCCATCTCGCAGCCCTGCTCATCACCGGCGGCAAAGCCCGGCGCGACACCGCAGCCATATCGGAAGGCAACCGCCTCCTGCGCGACGACTCCATCCGCACCGCAGCCTACCGCCGCTACCGCCAGGCCATCCCCCCGCACCGCCGAGGAGCCATCTCCCCGAAAACCAACAACCAGACGATCCTCCCCAAATAAGGCTTCCCCACCCCCTCCCCCGCTATAAGGATAGCCCCACAAAAAATAGTTCCACTCTTGCTAAGAGTGGAAGCCAAAAGTCAACAAGCTATCGTTCAGCAAAATAGATTGATTAAAAGCGGTTTTTGTAAAACAAATGCCTTATTTCGCCCCTTAAATCGGCCCATACACATGCAAAAAAGCCGCGTAAAAACGCGGCTAATTCAAAAAAAAATAGTAACTTTGCATACGATAGTTCCACTCTTAGCAAGAGTGGAACAGCAGCCAAGACTAATGCGACAAGCCAAAAACTTGTACCTCAGCAAAATACCCATCACCGCAACCCCGGCCAACCTCCAGCAGGAACCACAAGGCAAGGGGTAGAGAAGAACGTGCCCCCACAAAACCACCCCGTGCACCGCTCCTCCAACCCCAACCCCCTAACCACCACCAACATACCCACCGCCACCCACCCCACCCCGTAGAAAGTCCCCACCCCGAAATCCCAGCCTCCCCCAAAAGCCAGCGTTTTTTTGAAGGAGTGTGAGGGCGAAGCCCGAATCCCCGTAATAGTCAGAGGAAGCAGTGTGAGGGCGGAAGCCCGAAATCCCCAAGCCCCTTCCCAAAGGCTGCTTTGAAAGTGTGTGAGGGCTGTAAAGCCCGAAATCCACCCCGCCTCAAAAAGCCAAATGTACACCCCAATCCGCCAAATATCCCTCTCCCCCGCCGACCGCCAGATCCTCGTCGACACCGATGCCGACCGCTGCCGCCTCTGCGGCCGGCGCGCACCCGACGTCACCTTCCGCGACTCTCCCCACCTCTTCCCCAAACCCCTCGGAATCACCCACTGCACCACCCGCAACCTCTGCGACAGCTGCAACA
>JAUNFY010000080.1 GCA_030524805.1 Bacteroidales bacterium
TACACATGAGTACTCATGGGGAATCTTGATTACTCTTGGCGAGTCATGGCTGCTCCTGATCGCGAGCCGCCGGTGATTAAACCCGCGGGGAGGTTCGGTTGTTGTATTTTTGAGTTTTTCGGGGGACAGGACCATTTAATGGACAGAATCATTTAATCTTAATTTAATTTTAATGCGATATGGAATATACAGAAGCTATCAAATCCACTCCGGTGGTACTCGTTGAGTTTTACGCATCATGGTGTCAGCATTGCATGCGGATGATGCCCGTGGTGGAACAGGTGAAGGAATTGCTTGAGGGTCAGGTCGACGTGTATCAGCTCGATATCGACCAGAACCGTAAACTGGCAGACGTGGAGAATATCGACTCCACCCCTACTTTCATGATCTACCGCGACGGCAAGCCTGTATGGCGCGAGAGCGGAGAGATGGACGGCCAGTATCTGCTTTCCAAAATCCAGTCGTTTATGTAAGGTATGGGAAAAGACAAGCGGGCACATAGCATTCTCACCGACTATCTGGCGGCCCTCGGCGTGCCATATACCGATGGTTATGCGGCGGAACAGTTCGCCGCCATGCCGTTTCAGACTCTGTTTGGCCTTACCAAACTTCTGGAGAAGTATGGAGTGAAGTCGGAAGGATATCACCTGGAAGACAAGAGCGAGATACGGAAAATCACGCCACCTTTCATTGCGCGCACACCCCGCGGCCTTGTGATTGTGACCGCTACGGGGCCTGATAGAATCGACTACCTAACGCAGGGAGTAGCGGAGTCGGTAGCCGCCGATGAATTCATGGCGGCGTGGAGCGGCGACGTGTTGATATCGGCACCATCGGCAGGGGCAAAGGAACCTGACTATGCCGCTCATGCCCGCCTTCAATTCTTCATGCGCGCCAAGCGATGGGTGATGCTTGCATGCGGAATCTTCCTTCTCGTCTATCTCTTCATAGTCAACGGCCTATGGCAGCATGCGTCGGCATATTTCATAGCAGCGGTAGACATTGCCGGACTATATTTCACCTATCTGCTGGTGCAGAAGTCAATGCACATACACAATGCGGCGGCCGACCGGGTATGCGGGGTGCTACAGGCCGGAGGATGCGACGACATCCTCGACATGAGCGCATCCAAATTCTTCGGACTCTTCGGCTGGAGCGAGGTCGGTTTCTCTTATTTCTCAGTGAGCCTGATCACCATGCTGCTACTGCCTGCGATGTTGCCATGGCTCGCGCTCTGCAATGTCTGTTGCCTGCCATTCACCGTCTGGAGCATCTGGTATCAGCGGTTCCGGGCACACAAATGGTGCACGCTTTGCGTTAGCGTGCAGAGTTGCCTCTGGCTGCTTTTCTTCTCCTATCTGGCAGGAGGATGGCTGAAGGAGGCATGGCCGCCGACATGGAATTTCGTTGCCTTGGGTGCCGCTTATCTCGGAGTCATGCTGGGGATAAATGGCGTGATGTCGCTGCGGAAATAATATCATGCAGGGGAAACGCGCAGGCGTTCCCCCTTACTTATAGCGAGATAACTTATACTGAAACAATATGGTCAGAAAAATAAATATCCCTGAGTTTGACAAAGCCACAAGGCTCACGCCGCTCCAGCTGAACGGCATAAAACTTGACGACAAGCACACGCTCATCACTCCCGAGATGCTCGAAGAGGCGAAGAAGAGCTGACGCGGTCTTTGATGCGGCGGATCACAGAGTCGGGGTTGTCGAACCAGTCGAGAGCCCAGATGCGGCAGATTTCCCATCCGAGGTTGGTAAGCACGGCCGGCACCGTGACCTCGCGGTCGCGCACCGTGGGGAGCGAGGTATAGTTGAGGCCGTCGAGTATTATGCCCAGACGATATACCTCCGGGTTGTCAGGATCCATGACGGCTATATCCACCCTGAAGTCGCTGCGCCCCACGTCGGTAGCGACCGTCAGCCCCTCGCTCCGCAAGCGGTCGGCGATCTGGCGGGCCATACTGTCGTAGCGGTCCGTAGCGTCGTCGTCAACATGTGGCAAGGATCCGTCGATAGAATACAGGATGAAGGCCCGCAGGGCAGCCACTCCTTTCGAAGTCTTGTCGTCGACGGGAATATGTTCGGGCAGGAGGGAACTGAACACCACCATTTCTTCTTTGGCACGGGTGACAGCCACATTGAGCCGCCTCTCACCTCCCTGCTTATTGATGGGTCCGAAATTGAGCGACACACGGCCATTCTCGTCCGGTCCGTAACCAACCGAGAAGACAATGATGTCTCGTTCGTCGCCCTGCACGTTCTCGAGATTTTTCACGAAAATCGGCTCTCCGGATTGGTCGAGATTGGAAGCCGTGACCCTGTCGCGCATGAGCGCCGAAGTGAGCATATCTTCAATCAGATCGCTCTGAGGCTTGGAGAAAGTCACGATACCGATGGACGGATGATCATCACCGCCATACTCAGCGAGGCGTTTCATCACATAATCCACCACAGCCTGAGCCTCGACAGCATTGGTGCGGGAATGGCCATAATCGTATACTCCATACGGATTGATATGGGTGACTTTGAGTTCTTTGTCGTTGACCGAAGGGAATGTGAGCAGACCGCCATCGTAGAACATATAGTTGCTGAAGGCAATCAGGCTCTCATGGCGCGAGCGGTAATGGCGTGTGAGATAGAGCGAGGGCATGCCTATGGCAAGCGCATCCTCAAGGATGGAATCGGCGTCCTGACTCTCCATGAGGTCTTCCGCTCCGACCGCCGAAGTGGTGAAGAAAGCCGTCGGAGGAAGCTGCTTCGGGTCGCCAACGATAATGGTCTGCTTGCCGCGGGCTATGGCTCCTATGGCATCCGGCGTCTCCATCTGGCTGGCTTCGTCGAAAATCACGAGGTCGAAGAGGCCCGGTTCCATATCAAGGAACTGCGCCACCGACAATGGACTCATGAGCATGCAGGGGAAAAGACGGTGGATGACATGGCGGGATTCATTGACAACCTGCCGCAACGAAACGCCACGCCCCCTGTTGAAGATGCGACGCCGCAATACCGAAAACTCCTCGCTTTCATCATCAGAGAGCGAAGTGAGACGGCGATGATTGTGCAATTCCTCCACAAGCGACTCCTTCGCCATGTCGCGGTAAAAGCTGTCGATGTCGCGAAATCTCTTTAATTCCTTCTCATGTAGCAAGCCGCTGAAACTGCGCAGTCGATCGTCGCGGTCGACCGATTCACGCGCCTTGGCCGTGTAGAAACCTTTGGCAAAGGCATCCGCCGCCGTGCTGCCCGGCACTCCTTCGAGATAGAAACGGAAAGCGGAGGGGGCAGACTGACTGAGAGCCGGCACACAGCCGGCAAAATGATGCCAGCGGCGCAGGTCGCGCACGGCTCCCCTCCATCGGGCTACGGCATTTTCCTTCGCATCTATGTCGTCGGCTATATCCAGAAGTGCCAATTCGTTGAGGCGCAGCCATTCCTCGCGCCGGGAAAGTATTTCCTCCGGAGTTCGCTTGAAAAACCACCGGTTGAGAATGCCACGGGCCTTCTTGCGCGTATTGACGATAGCGCGCTGCAGATTGTCGAGCGCTTTCACTATATTATCCTGTGTCTCAATCGTGTTATCTCCGGGATAAAGGCCGAGCAAGGGCGACGAAGCCGGATGCCGGCCGAGGATTTCCTCCACCGTGTCGAGCTGCTCCAGAAGTTCGCGCAGGCGCGACATGTCGGCCAACGAAAGATTCTGCATCTCTGTATCGGTGAGATTTAGCGTCTCACCCGAAATGGCTCCCGCCCCTGAGATGAGTTCGAAAAGCGACAGCCCTTGTCCGCGATCTTCATGGATAGACTGCGTCAGCTCACGCAAGCGCCTCGCACATCCCCTGAGATATTTGATGCTTGCATCCAATCCTGAGGGGAAATCCTTGCGTTCCCCAGGCTTTCTTATCATCTCCAGTTCCCATAAACTGAATTGATTGAAAAAGCTGCGTTTCTGGGCCTTATTGCTATGAAGCTCAAGGCAGAACGGCGACAGACCGATGGAGGAAAGACGCTTTTTGACCACATCGAGTGCTGCCTTCTTTTCCGATACGAAGAGCACCCGTTTTCCTTTGAAGAGAGCGTTGGCTATGATATTTGTGATGGTCTGCGACTTACCTGTGCCGGGAGGGCCATGAAGCACAAACGAAGTGCCGCGGTCGGCTTCCGCCACCGCCATGAGTTGTGAAGAATCATAGTCGATGGGGAGCATGAGGTCGACCAACGAATTATTCTCCAGCTCCTTGATATCGAGAGGACGATGGGAATCAGCTATCTGAAGGTTGGCATTGAGCTGACCGAGAAGACGATGATCCCTCACCTGCTCCTCGTTGATGCTGATATCGTGCCACATGAGGAATTTCGAGAAGGAAAAGAGGCCGATAAACGATTGCATCTCAATCGACCACTTTTTGCCGTCGTCGAGATGCTCATTGATGGCATCCACCTGAGCGCCGATGATTCTGAACACCTTTGCCCAGTCGGGAAAGTCCTCGCCCGCCTCGTGGTCGGCTTCCTGCGGGTCAGCCTGTTCGTTGCCGTCCGACTCGAGCTGCAGCATCGGTATAGTTGCCAATTCCGGGAAAGTGGCTCCATAATCGCGGCGCAGCATCTCAAGAAGAGTGACGTTGATCATCGGGTCTTCGTCGAGCATGCCGATTTCAAATGTCAGGGCCTTTCGACGCGTTATCTCGAGCGGGATGAAAAGCAAGGGAGCGATCCTCATGTCGCGCGAACCTTTCTCACGCCAATGGAGCGCTCCGAGCGACACGTAAAGCGTATTAGTGCCGTTTTCGTTGAAGGAGTTAAGGCTTTCGCGATTGAGTTTCTTGAGAATTGCCACGCGCTGCTCCTTGTCTTCGCCCACGCTGTCGGCAAGGCGCCCGTCGCGCAACTGCTGCACAATTTTCTCCGGATCATGCTCCGTAAGTTCGACAATAGTCTTCGTCTTACGCAGATTCAACATTACGTTGCGCATTGTAAGATCGAGCAACCTGCGTTGCCATCCGTCGAGTCGGTTTGTAGATATAGTGTTTTTATCAGTCATAAGAAACAAAATACAGATGCTGCGAAAGTCCTCCGGTTAATAAAAAAAGGAGTTAGCCGAATCCCCCCGAAAAAGTGATAAGTAGCGAAGACCAGACGACTTCGGTATTAGAAACTACAAAGTTACAAAATTTTATGTTAATTACCGTGATTTTTACATTTTTTCACACTGAAAACAATTTAAATAATCAATAAACGAAAAAAAATCATTAATTTTGCGATGATGTAGTCTAAAATACTTTCTACTGATGAACAGACAGATTTTGAATATCGAAAGCATTCAGGAATATGAGCGGATTCTCAATGTCGGCCCGCGGCATCCTCTCGTGAGCGTGATCGACCTCGACTCATCGCAGCCGATGCGCCATTTGCGCCACACCTTCGGATTTTATGCCATCTTCCTCAAAGACGAGAAAAATTGCGAGTTGCTGTATGGGCGCCAGAAATATGACTACACCAAAGGCTCGGTGGTGTGCCTGGCACCGGGACAGGTGATAGGGATTGAAGACAACGGCGAGACATTCCAGCCCCACGGTTGGGCACTCCTTTTCCATCCCGACCTGATAAAGGGCTCGCCTTTAGCCACACGCATGAGGGAATATTCCTATTTCTCCTACGAGGTGAACGAAGCTCTCCATGTGTCAGATGCCGAGCGTGAGCTCATCGTAGACTGCCTTCGCAAGATAAGCATGGAACTCGACAATGGCGATGACAGGCTGAGCCGACGACTGATAACCACCAACATAGAATTACTGCTTGACTACTGTCTGCGGTTCTACCAGCGACAGTTTGCATCGCGCGAGAAAAGCAATAAAGACATCTTGGTGAGGTTTGAGCGGCTGCTCGATGAGTATTTTGCTTCAGAGAAGCAACTTGAAAACGGATTCCCGACAGTAAACTGGTGTGCCGCCAAACTATGCCTCTCCCCCAACTATTTCGGAGATCTGATGAAGAAGGAAACGGGCAAGACTGCACAGGAGCACATCAGGATGAAACTGATAGACTTAGCCAAAGATATGCTGCTAAATCCCTCGCTCTCCATCTCGCAGATATCATTCAATCTGGGATTCCAGTATCCCCAGCACTTCACGCGCCTTTTCAAGAAAACAGTCGGCATGACTCCCAACCAGTACCGCCAGCGTGAATGAGATTATTTAAATACTCATTCCATTTCAGCCCTTAGCGGGTATCAGTTGAGAATCATGCCGGGAAGACAAGGGTTCCGCTCAGTCGCAGAACTTCTTGTCAAGCCAGCCTGCAACATGTTTGGCTATTACATCGTTGTTGAGTTCCTGCATGAGGAAATGGCTGTTGCCTTTTATTCCGATTTCAGGAAGGAGTACGAGTGTGGCGTCGCCTCCGTGACGGTTGATTGCCGCGACAAACTCACGGCCCATCTTCAATCTGACCTCCCAGTTGCTTCCGCCAAGTGTGGTGGCGTTGCTTTCGGGAATGTAGTCGCCGAAATAAATCACAATCGGCTTTTTTGTAAGTTCCATGAATTGTTCCATCGGCACTCCTACCCCTTTCAAGCCTCCGGTCAGACCGGGTAGCGGTGCAGGGATTTCACTGTCAGGGAAAACATACCCTCCGGGTTCAAGGGCAACGACACCTTTCACTTCTGGATTACGCATAGCCGCCATCCATCCGGGGAAACCTCCCGCAGAATGTGTAACCAGTACTTGATTTCCAATTTTCTTTGCCATTGCATCGAGTGCCGGAACATCAAGTTGATGATTGCTCAGATCGGGCACCATCTGACGGAAGAAGTTGCTGACGCTGAGAGAGTCTTTCGGGAACTGTATCCCTTCATTCCATTCAGGCCAGATACCCATGCGCCAGATGTCGAACCAGAACATTTCGTCTGCTACCGGCTCGACCGTAACAGTGGAGCTTGTGCGGGACGCATGTCCGCGACCGGGGAGGTCGAGAACGTATGTCGGATAACCTTCAGCAAGCAGGAGGGTTGCGAAACCGGGGCGGTCGTCAGGTGTCGTTTCCCAGCATACTCCGTCGCCGCCGTAGCCATGCACGAAAACGAGCGGCATGCTTTTGGCATCTGCAGGTATCTGGTATCGGGCAAAAGCATGATCGCAACGGTAGCTTTGTCCGGCTTGGTCTTGCTCAGCCCAACCGACAAACGTGTCGGGATTGAAAGTGCCTTCGCGTTGTATGGTTGTGCCCCCGACAGGGAACTGTCCTTGCTTCTTTATTACAATGCCTTCGGCAAAAGATGATGTTATTGCCATAGCCGATACGATTAGAGTGATTAACTTCTTCATCTGTTTACAATCTTACGGATTGGTTCTGTTTTTGACGGACCGATATTATACTCGATGATGTCCAACAGTGAGTTTAACTGCGGTGTGGTGACTCCGAGATGACGGCAAATACCGATGTGGCCGGTTGCCATAGGTTCGACTCCACCAAGAGCGGTGAGCATAGACACAGTGGCAAGTTCCCGGTCTGTGTAGGGCAGCACTCCTCGACCGAAAATGTCGGCGAAAAGATGCTCTTTCAAGAAGCGGTTGATGCCGGGAGCAAAGTCCTCGTACCAAGGAGCAGGAGCATCAACCGGCACTCCGGAAAGTTTACTCAAAGTTTCAGCACCTTGACCGTATTTATCAATGTCGCTCACTACCACTGCCGATTCGCCCTCCGGGTCTGTTATGCCTTTTGCCATACGCTCAGAGAGTAGATTTTTGAATACACCGAGTGCTGACAAAGAGCGAGGGAAACCACAGTAGGCATATACTTGTATCAACAGCTCCTTGATTTCGTTGACTGTCATTCCTGCTGTCAAACCTTGCTCAAGAGCTTTTGTCAAGCCGTCGGTGTCACCGATGGCAGCATACGAAGCGATTGCGACGATAGCTTGTTGACGGGGTGTGAGTTCGGTTACGGTCTCCGGATTTTTTGTAGCTTCGAGATATTCTGCGTCGGTGACCGGACCGAGCCAAGTGACCTCATTGTTTTCGGGGTTACATTCGATAGCCAGATGAGCGAACCAGCTGTCCGGAGCCGCTCCATGCCAGTGTTCAACGCCGGGTGCTATCTCTACGATATCGCCGGGGAACAGGCGACGGGCAGGCTTGCCTTTCTCTTGATAATAGCCAACGCCGGCAGTCGCGATAAGGATCTGGCCGCCGCTGTGGCGGTGCCAGTTATTGCGGCATCCGGGCTCAAAAGTAACATTGAACATCGGCACATTCAGCTCCTTTTCATGGCTCAAAGGATAGAGCCATGCAGTGCCGATGAAGTTTGGATTGCCCTTCATCTCCGTACCTGCGGGATAGGGTTGCTTAAAATCATCTATGTTCATTGCCATACATATTAGAGGTAAAAATGCAAGAAAAGAAATAATCAACCGGTTCATAATGACTTGGAATTAAAGGTTATCATTCAGGAATATGCCGATTTGTTGTATGGCTACCTTCACATAAGGGTCTTGGTCATACATATCGAAGTGGGAGGCTAAGCCCACCGTGTACAGTCCTTTATTGGTCACTCCTGCGTTATTGAACATTTCCACTGCCATTTGACGGGTAAACGCATTTTCAGATGTGATTACCAGATATGGAACTTTGAGGTTCTTTATTTCTTCTGTAGGCTTGAAGTCAACCCAAGATTCCTCTGACCACGACACCACATCGGGCGACCAACCGGGAAGATGACCGCGTTGGTCATTATAATAATATGGTGCGCCGATTGAATTTTCGGGCATGAGATTTATGTATTTCACCTCTCCTGTTCCCGCTTCATACGCTTCACGGTCTTTAACAGCCTGTTCAAAAGGCACGACCATGAACGAGTCCATAACTGTGAAAGGAACAATACTTACGAGCAACTTTATACGGGGATCCTGCACTGTGGCGTGAGCCATATAACTGCCGGAACCGCAAATGCCTACGCCCGCTATGCGGGAAGAGTCAACATCATCACGACTTATGAGATATGTAACGGCAGCTTTGATGTCACTTGCTTTTCGGTCCGGGTTTTCATAACGGCGAGGCTCGCCCTCACTCTCTCCGAATGTGGTGAAATCAAATACCAAAGTGGTGTAGCCCAGAGCTGCTAATTTTGAAGCATACTTGCTCTGAGTCTGTTCCTTTATGGATGCCATTGGTCCGCATACAACAATAGCCGGGAGTTTGGTATGAGAGGGAGTTCCTTTCGGACGGAAAAGGATACCGACAATCTTTAAGGAATAATCATTGTTCATGAACGATACCTTCTCTGAAACCACCTCGGTGTCCATTTGAGTTGTTACGGGAGTGACATTTGCTTTATTTTCAGCATCTGCTGATATTGTGATATTAGCCAATATTAATAGACTTAAAACGTACTTCAATATTTTCATAATCTCTTGCCAAAGAACTCTGTAAGTTTGTTGACTTCCTGATCTACGTATTCAGGCACATAATATGTCTGAATATGGGTGGCGCCCGGAATGAGGAACAATTCCTTGTCGGTAGTACCGGTGGCTTTCTCAAAGGCATCTGAGGTCATGTAGAAGGTATCAGCCTTGTTTCCGGCCATCATGAGCAGCGGAGCATCGATAAGGTTAATCTCGTCGGTAGCATCCCATGTCATGAGGTCCATCAGACTCTCCATCGTGTATCGGAATGTTGAATTGGGGTGAGCGTGGGTGCGGTTGTAATATATCGCGCCTTCACGGTAAAGATCGAACGGAAGTTTCTCAATCTCCTCATCCGTCAGGTTCATGTCACCGGTAAACACAATTTCGCCTGTGGTTACTCTCTTTTCTCTTGCATCGGAGGCCTGTTTGAGGCGCTGCTGAATTGTGGGCATGGCTGAGTCCATGAAGCCATTGCGACGTACACGGCCGGAATTGAACATGCTCAGTGTGGCTACGGCTTTGAAACGCTTGTCGCTTTTTGCCGCGCCGAGAGTGTAACCACCTCCTCCGCAGATGCCGAATGCACCTATCCGCTGTGGGTCAACGCCGGGATATTGGGAGATATAGTCCGCCATACCGTGAATGTCATTGATACGGAAATAAGGCTTGTCTGTATGGCGTGGTTCGCCACCGCTTGCCCCCTGATATGAGGCATCGGCTGCAATCGTTACATACCCTTTTTCAGCCATGCGTTGCGCGAACAGCCCTGCGACCTGCTCCTTTGTTCCGCCATTGGGATGAGCGATTATGATTGCCGGATACTCCTTCTCATCGGGGTTATAATCGGCCGGAGTATAGACATTTGCGGCTATCTCAATGCCGTCGAGATTGTATTTCACCGGATGTATATTCACTTTGCCGGGTACGTTTTCGGTGATTGCCTGCTCATAGACAAGGCCCCACGGATTATCCTCTGCATGGAGAACCGTGCCGAAACTGATAGCTGATGCTGCCATGATTAAAATCGATTTAAGTTTCATATAATCTTGTTTTTGTGCCGAAGCACGGTTAATAAACAATCTGACCGGACGCCGGGATTTTCACATTTCGCGGTGCGTATAACACTTTTTCCGGAAATCTACTCGCCCAAAGTTTTAGTAAATACGAGCGAAGACAAGAGCCACCTGTCGTTTTCCCTGACAAACACCTCAGTCACAATGAACGGGAAACGGACAGCGTTACCCCCTACTTCTGAATTGAGATGAATGATGCTGTAGACAGTAGCCGTATTATCCGTGAATTTAACCTTTTGATCGTGTATCTCAGCTTTTTTATACCAGATACCGCCATCTTTGATAGTCTTCAATTCCTGCTCCTTTCCCCAGTAGCCGCCCATGTGAACGAACTGTGATGACTCATGGAACAAATCGGCAAGTTTCTCAACGTTTTTATCCGACATCCATTGCCATTTGTCGTTGGAGAGATTGATTATTTCCTGTTCCTCTACGGAGAAAGAATTTTCTTGTGCAGCGACACTAAGAAATGAGCTAATCAGCAGAACTGCAAGAGCAAATACTTTTTTCATAGTCACATTATATT
>JAUNFY010000081.1 GCA_030524805.1 Bacteroidales bacterium
ACCTGTAACCTTCTGATCCGTAGTCAGATGCTCTATTCAGTTGAGCTAGCGAACCTCCTTTAAGTCATTCCCTTTCCGAATGACGATGCAAAATTACTGCTTTTTTTTGAGATGTGCAAATTTTGAGGCAATTTTTTTCAAAAAAAATCAAAATTTATAGGAAACCGCGGCCTGTCCGACCATGCCATTGATAGGCGGAACTACCTTAACAATCTCTATCTCACCTCCTTTGATCTGAGGCCACGATTCGCGCACTTTTTTCGCGTATCTGACGGCTACAGATTCCAGAAGCGCACACGGACGCGACATGACGTCTGACAGCATGTCGTAAAGATCCGCGTAAGAGATGGTGCTGTTGATGTCGTCGGCCGACTCATCAAAATCTGCAGCCGGAATCCTGACACGCACATTCACCTTGTATTGGTTTCCAAGGTCACGTTCCTGAGGCAGCACGCCATGTCTTGCATACAGCATGACATCGCTGAGCCTTATCTCAAATTCAGGCTCCATGTTCCACCGGAATCTTGGCAATTCTTTTTGCGTGGCGTCCTCCTTCGAATGAAGCATCAAGATAGGCATCCACCACCTTATAGGCATCTTCTACCGCGATGAACCTTGCTGGGAGGACGAGGAAGTTGGCATCGTTGTGCTGACGTGCGAGAGCTGCCAGCTCGGGAAGCCAGCAAAGCGCGGCACGAATGCCCTGGTGCTTGTTGAGCGTCATCTGAATTCCGTTGCCGCTACCGCACATCGCGATGCCGAAATCGCATTCGTGGTTCTCGACAGCGAGCGCTGCCGGATGAGCGTAGTCTGCGTAGTCGCACGATTCGGGTGAATAAGTGCCGAAATCAACGGTTTCGTAACCTTTTTTTTCCACGTAAGCCTTGATGATTTCCTTGAGATCGAAGGCTGCGTGGTCTGAAGCAAATGCAATTTTCATTATGTAGGTTTTTAAGAGTTATGATTCTTTATTGTCATGATTCTTTATTCTCGCTCCAGACTTTGTTGGTAGCCTGGATGAAGTCGAGTACGGCGTCGCGTCCGGTTTTCTTCTCGGAAGATGTGATGAAAAGCGGGGGCAATTCCTCCCATTTCCTAAGCAGTTCTTTTTTGAAAAGGGCCACATTATGGTCGGCGATGCGTTGGCTCACCTTGTCTGCCTTCGTGAACACGATGGCGATAGGCACACCGTTCTCGCCACAGAAATCAAGAAAACCCATGTCGATCTTCTGGGGCTCATGCCTGACATCGATCAAGACAAACAGGCAGGCCAGCTGGCGACGCTCAAGCACGTAATGCTCGATCATCTTCATGAAAGATGCCCTCTGCTCCTTGCTGCGGGCCGCATATCCATAGCCTGGAAGGTCTACTATATACCAATCGCCGCTGTTGATGCAGAAGTGATTGATAAGAAGAGTTTTGCCGGGCTTCTGCGACGTCTTGGCAAGAGAACTGTTGGAGGTGAGCATATTGATAAGCGAGGATTTCCCCACATTGCTTCGTCCTATGAAGGCATACTCCGGCACGTCGGTGTCGGGGCACTGGTCGGCACGCGCATTGCTTATCTCATATCTTGCATTCTTGATTTCCATAGAAATAACATTTTAAGATCAATCAAAAGAAAAGGCCATGGATAGCCGCGATGGCTTCCACTGTGTCCTTTTCATCTACAACAAATGAGAGGGCTGTGTCGTTGCTTCCTTCTGAACTTGCCAGAATATCTATGCTTTTTCGCTGGAGGGTATGTACTATGCGTCCCTTGACTCCCTTGATGTTTTTAAGCCCCTCTCCCACTACTGCCACCGTCGACATTCCGGAAGTGGTGGAAATAGACGACAGGCTGCCGTCGATGAGTTCAGGTGCGAATTCCTCATTCAGCACCTTATTGGTGCGCTGCATGTCGGCCGAGGAAATGGCGAATGCGAACTCATGGTTTTCGCCCGGCTGGGAAAGGAGGAAAACACTGATGCCGTTGCGAGCCATTGCATTGTAGGCACGGGTGTTGATTTTCGCAACATTTTCGGTGATGTTGCCATATAGATGCACGAGGCATGTGTTTCTGACGGCAGTCACACCTTTCACGGGGAAGGCATCGCAGTCGGAGGAGTCGGAGATGAATGTGCCCGACGCTCCAGGATTGAAGGTGTTGAGAATCCGGATGGGTATGTTCTTGTGAAAGACGGGATAGATAGTGGGAGGATAAATCACTTTTGCCCCGAAGGAACACAACTCCATACTTTCCACAAACGACATCTCAGGAAGCACCACCGCGTCTTTGATGATGCGGGGATCGGCCGTCATGAAACCATCCACATCGGTCCAGATATCAAGCATATCGGCATCGAGGGCGGCTGCTATGAGGGCAGCTGTATAGTCGCTGCCTCCACGGCCGAGATTGGTGATCTGGCCTGAATCGCGGTCCTGGGCTATAAAACCGCCCGTTACGTGCGGACCTCCACATTTGCCTGAGAATTCCTTCACGATAAGATCGTGGGAAAGCGCGGCGTCTGCGATATTCTTGTCAAACCACTTTTCCGTCTTTATGAAATCGAGCGAGTTGTGAAGTTTTGCATCCCTGATGATACCGGCCACGATGGGTGCCGACATTCTCTCGCCGAAACTCACTATCTGGTCGAGCGTGCGGGGTGGTATGTCGCCGAGAAGTGCCACTGCCTCATAAGTGCGTCTGAGGTCGAGCAGCAGCGAATTGACAACTTCGGATGTGGTCTCTTTTTTATCTTCAACCACGAGTGTGTCGATGATCTGAAAGTGGCGCGCTGCCATTTTCTCATATTCCGGCGCCCAGTCGCCACCTTCTGCGGCCAATGAGGCTGTAGCAATCAATTTGTCGGTGAGTCCGCCGAGTGCAGATACCACAACGATGGTATCGGCAGGCAGAGACTCCACAATACGTTTTACATTTGAGAGGCTTTCGACAGTCCCGACGGAAGTACCTCCGAATTTCAAAACATTCATGGCGCAAAATTACAAAAAAAAACGGCAGTAAACAACAACATGGGTGAAGAGCCGTGAAAAAAAAGAGAAGATTGCATCTCCTTTAATTTTGCAGTATGTGTTTTTTTTGGTAATTTTGCACACATAAACCAACGAAGTTGTAATAAACTTCAGAAGATCACAGAATCGATGAGCGACGTATTGGTCATAATACCTACATATAACGAGATAGAGAATATCTCGAATATGTTGAAGACAGTGATGCAACTGCCCGACGGGTTTGATGTGCTCGTGATAGACGACGGATCGCCCGACGGAACGGCAGATGCAGTGAGAGCGATGATGACGGAGTATCCCGACAGGATTAACCTTGAATGCAGGAAGGGCAAGCTGGGACTCGGCACAGCCTATATTCATGGTTTCAAGTGGGCTTTAGCCCGCGACTATCAGTTCATCATCGAGATGGATGCCGACTTCAGCCATAATCCCGACGATCTGACACGTCTTTATCATGAATGCAAGGACAAAGGTGCCGATGTGTGCGTCGGTTCGCGCTACATTTCAGGTGTGAACGTCGTAAACTGGCCTATGGGAAGGGTGCTCATGTCGTATTTCGCATCTGCCTACGTAAGATTCGTGACCCGCATGCCGTTGAGAGACTCTACTGCCGGCTACGTATGCTACAGGCGCAGGGTTCTTGAATCGATCGATCTTGACAAGATCGAATTCAAAGGTTATGCCTTCCAGATTGAAATGAAATTCACTGCCTGGAGAAAGAAATTCAAGGTCGTGGAACTCCCGATTATCTTTGTCAACCGTCAGCTGGGCACATCGAAGATGAATTCAAGCATATTCGGAGAGGCTGTGTTTGGAGTGCTGAAACTGCGCATGAAAGCAATATTCGGAAAATTATAAATCCAACAGTTCGGAAGAAACAATCTATTAAATAAAATACAACTGAAAAACGGCAATCCCAAGGAGACTGCCGTTTTTTAATTCGGTTGTTTTTGCATCTGCCGACACCGATCAATCGCCGCGATAATAGAGCTGCAGATAGCAGCGCGCGATGAAATCATGATACTTCCGGGTGATGACAGTGTCATCGCTGTGCAGAAAGCGGGCGTCGACAAGCCATCCTTGCTCGCAGATAAAGCTGAGCAAATCGTGCGGACAAACCCCTCTTTCGGTCAGAAGCCTTATGGCATTGACTTTGGCATAATCCTCATCGTAGAAAGGATTAGACGGGGCCTTGATGCAACGGCATATATCAGCAGCCACGAGCAGACCTTTGTCGGGATTGGACATCACCACAAAGTCACGGCATTGGCTCAACTGCTGAAGATGCGACACACCGGGTTGCCATCCAAGCACATTGATGAGGTAATTGTTGAAATTGTCGTAGCCGGAGATAAATTTCACGGGCACTCCGCCGGTATCGTCCATCAGTTTCTTGTAAGAGGGATGAGCCTCCTTGTTTTCCGTCTTCTGCGTGCGCGACGGGAGACGGTGGCGCACTGTGAGATGCACCCATTCCCCTATGAAGAGGGCAAGCGGACCGGTGGGATGAGAACCGGCCACCCCTTGCAAAGCCTCAGCTATCTGAACATCAGATTTTCCTTCGCCATGCAGATTGGATATCAATTCGCTTGATGTGTAGGCAAATGCCGGCATCAGCAACCAGCTGTGGAGATAGAGCCAGTTTCCGAGCCGCAGCAGCATCTCCTGGTCTTCCGGGTCATAGACATCGAGCTCATGAGCCAGATGGAATCCTTCAGGCACCGGCGCTTCATCGTAGCTTTCTTCAAGAATCCTAAACCACCGGTCGGCCAACTCCACGATTCCGGCATCGAAGGGATAGATGCACCTGTCGTCGGAATACATGGCTACCGCATACCATACAAGAAAGCCTACATCCTCGCGGTTGAGTTCATAATCAACATAATCTTCACCGACTGTGAAGAACGGCACGGGGGTGGAATAAAGCCTGCGGCATTCATCTATAAAACCATGCCACAGACCGGCATCGGCTATCATATCCTGGTAATAACCCACCAGGCACAACGCCGCGCGGTCGATGACTGAAGGATGCCAGCGCCGGGCAGCATCCGTCTTGCCGGCATCTTCAATCAGTCTTTTGGCGAGATTGAAATAGAAGCGGTCGGTAGACATCTCGTCCGGATAACGAGGCTGGCCGAAAAGGAATGTCTCGAAACTCAGCATAAGATATCGGTCAGTTCCGACTGTGAAACTGTCTGCTGGCTGCCATCGGTCATATTCTTGACAGTAGCGGTTCCGTTTTTGAATTCCTCCTCTCCTATCATGACCACGAACTGAACACCCTCTGCATTGGCAAACTGCATCTGCTTCTTGATCTTGGCAGCATCGGGATAGAGTTGGGCTGAAATTCCGGCCAGACGTAGGTCGCTGACACATTTCATTGCGGCTTTAGCTTCGTTGTCGCCGAAATTGATAAAGAGCGCTTTGACCGAGCCTTTCAATTCTTCGGGATAGAGATCAAGGGCGTTGAGCACATCATAGATGCGGTCGGCTCCGAAAGAGATACCCACTCCGGAAAGACCGGAAACACCGAACACGCCGGTGAGGTTATCGTAGCGGCCGCCACCTGTGATGGATCCTATCTCAACATCGAGGGCCTTTACCTCGATGATGGTGCCCGTGTAGTAGTTCAGGCCTCTTGCAAGGGAGGGATCGAACTCTACGTTGCAGAGATGACCGAGGGAATCGAAGCCGTCGAGAACGGTCTTCATTTCCTCAATACCCTTCATGCCTATCTCGCTGCCGGAGATAATCTCGGCTACGGCATCCAGTTTCTCGCTGTCCGAGCCATTGAGGAGAAGTATGGGGCGCAATCTTTCGATGGCCGATTCGCTCAAACCTTTCTCGCGCAGTTCGGCATTGACATTGTCGATTCCAATCTTGTCGATTTTATCGATTGCCACAGTGATGTCCACCACCTTGTCGGCTTCACCTATCGCTTCGGCTATGCCGGTGAGGATCTTGCGGTTGTTGACGTGGATGCAGACATTGATGCGGAGTTTCGACATCACGAAATCGATAAGCGAAAGAAGCTCAACCTCGTTGAGCAGGGAATCAGAGCCCACCACGTCGGCATCGCACTGATAAAACTCGCGGTATCTTCCTTTCTGCGGACGGTCGGCACGCCATACCGGCTGAATTTGGAATCGCTTGAACGGCATCTGGATATCGTTGCGGTGCTGCACCACGTAGCGTGCGAACGGTACCGTAAGGTCATATCTCAGGCCTTTCTCACACAATTTATTGGTGAGAGCGGGAAGATTGCCGGAATTTATGTCTTCCATGGAAACATCTTTCAGAAAATCGCCTGAATTGAGAATCTTGAAGAGCAGTTTGTCGCCCTCCTCGCCATATTTTCCCATGAGGGTTGAAAGGTTCTCCATTGCAGGAGTTTCAATCTGACGGTATCCGAAAAGACGGAAAGCATCTCTGATAGTGTCGAAAATATAATTGCGACGTGCCATCTCCACCGGAGAAAAATCACGTGTACCTTTAGGTATGCTTGGTTTCTGAGCCATATTTTAAATCTGAAAAAGTATACAAGGTTGTTTCAAACATCTGGGCAGCTGTTCAAATCATTGTATCGGTTTGAGTTGAACAGCAACTTACGAAGTGTAGACAACTTCCATATATAAATAACAAGAAGAAAAGAAAACTTATCGAAATGTGCTGAACTTTTTAGGTATTTAAACAATTAAGTTCACTCTCAGATGGATGTCATTTTTCTGAACGCGGAAGGAGAAAAACCTGTGAGATGCTTGAAGTATTTGCCGAAAAACGACTGGTTTGCAAAATTCAGTTTGTTGGCCACTTCCTGAATGGTAAGCGACGACTCGGCAAGCATCACCTTGGCCTCCATGATGACGTAATGGTCGATGAGTTCTCCGGCTGTGTGGCGCGTTATTTCCTTCACCACGGCCGAAAGATGCTTGGGAGTGACGCAAAGCCGGTCGGCATAGAAGGAAACACTCCTTTCCGACTTGAAGTTATTGATCACTTCCGAGACAAACTTAGTAAAGATCTCTTCCTTTCTGGTCTGGAACCTTACCATGCCGTCGGCTGCACCATAGTGGATTTCGATGATTTCGCATAGCAAAGCCTGAAGCAGACTTCTGATTTTAGTTTTCTTGATGGGCGTTTCGGGCGCCTCCAGTTTCTTCCCTACGTATTTCATCAACTCTTTCATGTTGACAGTCTGCTGGTCAGTCAACATAGTGACCGACTCCATCGGATTATGGATCATGAGCGAAAGGAAACCGGAAAGCTTTGGCACTATGGTCTGCAGTATCTCAACATTGCATCCGATGAGCATGAATTTTACTGGAGAAAACGTGCGCAGCGAATGCACATATTGGTTCGGATTCAGGAGAATCAGACTGTTTTTGCTGCATTTGAAACTTTTCACTCCTATCGACAACTCTCCTTCCCCTTCAAGACAAAGAGCGATGGTGAGTCCGAGCAGACGGACAGGTGCCTGAAGCTTGTAGTCTGCACCGTCTATCTCATAAAAAACGGCATCACTCCGCTGCTCCGAATCTGAGTTGCGTTTGATGTAGCGGGCTATGTCAGTTATGTCGAATGTATGGTAGAATTCAGTATTGCCGGAATTGATCATGATAGAAAAGAATTATAATTCAAACGAAAGGCGGACATTAAATTGGCGTCGGGTCAGATAATTGGGAACCGCATACTTGATATTGTTGACATCGGTGACCCAGTAATATCCGCTGACATTGGCTATGTCGAGGAGATTGAATACGTCGAGAGCAATGGATATATCCTTGAAATGGCGCCAGAAATTATATGGACGCACTCCATCCTTGGGAGCCCCTACGAGTTGATAGGAGAATCCTATGTCTACTCGCTTATAGGCCGGCGCACGGAAATAGTTGATGTCGCGCGACACGTGAGGTGCTGTCATAGTGAGGCCATCCGAGAAAATACCCCTCAGCGAGAATTTCAGTTTAGGAAATTTCGGGAAATAATCGGTGAAAAACAGACTCAGGGCATAGCGCTGGTCGCTCGGCAAGGGTGTTTTGACGCCGCCGAGCGTCTGGCTCGTGTTCATGAGTGAAAACGATATCCACGAATCAGACCCTTCCACAAACTGCCCGAACAATTTCATGTCAAGCCCCGCGATATGTCCTTTCGAGTCGTTGACGCCGCTGTAATCCACCTTCAGGTTGTCGTATTCGTATGAGATCAGCCTGGAGAGGGCTTTATAGTAAGCTTCTCCCGTGAGTTTGAACGGACGGTTGAGTGCCCGGAAAGTGAAATCCACACCAAGAATGAAATGCAGGCTGCGTGGCGACTTGATGTTGCGGTTCAGCTCCACCATGCCGTTGCCGAGTTCATCGGTCACTGTGTGGCGATATTCCTTATAGAAGGGCGACTGATAATACAGGCCGAGAGCAGCCCGATAAGTCAGGCGGTTGTTGTTGAGGGGTGAAATGCTGACGTTGGCACGCGGCGAGAACAGGAATTCCTTGTTGAAATCCCAATACGACAATCTCACGCCGGCATTGAGCGTGATGTAGGCTTTCGACGTCTCGAAATAAAAGGCGTCTTCGGCGAAAATGGCCAACCTGTTGGCCTGCATGTCCTGACGTGAAGAAAGATTATAGATCAGGTGAACCCCTTCGGGCTGCGTCGGGAGAGAGTAGCCTGCGGAGTCGCGCCATTCCCATTCCTTCGATCTGTCGCGGAATGACTCATGCTGCCATGAAAGGCCATACGTAATGTTGTTGTTCTTTATTCGCGATGCCCCTCTGAGCTGAGCCTGTATCACTGACGCACGAAGCCGGTTGCGCGCATGCTCCATATATTTTCCCACGCCGAGTTCACCGCCAACAGCGTCGTCGCCACCGGTGCCGGCCTGATCGAGCCAATATTCACCGGATATGTCGTAGCTCACCAACTCATCGGTAAGGAACGCAGCGAGACCAAACGAGAAGGAGGATGCTTTGCTTTTCATATAGGTAAGATTCAGCGCTCCTACGAATGTCTGGAATCTGTCTTTCTCCTGCCCGTCGAAATATACTCTGAACGATTTGGCATTTTCCGAAGTGCCGAAAGTCGTTTCCCTGTCCGAAGGTTTGAAATTGTAATTGTTGAGCGCGATATTGCCCAAGAAATTGATGCTGAACTTATCGGAGCTTTTGAACGTGAGGTTGGTCTGATAATCGAAATAGCTCGGATCATACTCGCCACGGGTATCAAGGCTACTCAGGAGTGAATTGTTCTTTTTAAAACGGATACCATGTATCATCGAGAACTTTCCGGAGTTTGTGCCGAGCGCAAAGGCTCCTCCCATGAGGCTTGCGTTTGCCTTCAATTCAAACGCCTGCGGATCGCGATATGCAATGTCGAGCACCGACGACATCTTATCGGCATAGCGTGCCGGGAAACCACCCGATGAAAATTTAATGTTGCCTACAAGATCGGGATTAATGATCGACAATCCTTCCTGCTGACCGCTTTTCATTAATTGCGGACGATAGATTTCCACTCCATTGATGTAGACGGAATTTTCATCGAAAGTGCCACCTCTCACGGAATATTGCGAAGACATCTCGTTGTTGGAATTGACACCGGGCATCGTTGCCAGAATCGACTCGACACTGCCGCCGCTTACATCAGGCGACAACTTGAAAGCATCCGTGTCGAAAGACTGCATACCGTTGATGTTACTGCGGAATCCTTCCACCTGAACTTCATCAAGAATCTGCGAATCAGTAAGAAGACGCACATTGAGCGTAACAGTCCCTTTTGGCTTGATCAGCCGTTGATTTACCGTCTTATAACCTATGCAACTGAACACTACATCCAAAGTATCTTTAGCAGCTACGGATAGTGAATAAACACCTTCAAGATTAGTATTTGTGCCTACAGAAGTATTTTTTATTTGAACCGTACCGAATTCTATTGGTTTGTCATCGCTATCTACTACCTTACCGGAAATAGTGACATTTTCCGCCCATGCTGTAAAGAAGCAAAAGGCGGAAAGGAAAAATAATATGATTCTAAAAGATTTCATACAAAAATAAAACGCGATATCATCCAAAAAAGTATATAATGACCGATAAAACCATACCTACATCTACCTATACAAAAAAAGAGCCGAAGTCTTTTGAACTTCGGCTCTCGGTAAGGTGGCGATTACCTACTCTCCCGCTTTCGCAGTACCATCGGCGTGACAAGGTCTGACTTCTCTGTTCCCAAAAATGGACACGAGGGAAGAGGTGGAGCCCTTGTGCTGTCTTCAAAAATCACGCCGGATTTTTTTATTTTCGCTTCGTTGAAAATGCTTGTGGTATACAAAAAAAAGAGCCGAAGTCTTTTGAACTTCGGCTCTCAAGTAAGGTGGCGATTACCTACTCTCCCGCTTTCGCAGTACCATCGGCGTGACAAGGTCTGACTTCTCTGTTCCCAAAAATGGACACGAGGGAAGAGGTGGAGCCCTTGTGCTGTCTTCAAAAATCACGCCGGATTTTTTTATTTTCGCTTCGTTGAAAATGCTTGTGGTATACAAAAAAAAGAGCCGAAGTCTTTTGAACTTCGGCTCTCAAGTAAGGTGGCG
>JAUNFY010000082.1 GCA_030524805.1 Bacteroidales bacterium
AAACCGGGGGTGGCGAGCACCCCCGGTTAACAAAATGAAAGGCCTCCGGCCTTTTTATAATGGAGAATTAGGAATAATGTTGAAGGTGGAATGTTGAATTTAGGATAATTATGAATATTGGGGATAATGGGGAATGTTGAATGGGGGATAATTTTGGATGGGGAAGGTTGGATTTAGATTGCAGGTGATTGGAGGGGGAATGTGGAGGAAAATTTGGATGGTGTGGGGATTTTGATTAAATTTGCAGAAGATTCGTAAATCTCTTGAAACTTATCTGCGAATTATTGGAATTTACAGAAAACTGAATCGATTGAGGATTTGAATCGACAGTAAAACTGAATCGATGGTGAAACTGAAGCAGGAGAAAAACTGAATCGACTGAATCAATAGAAAAATAAGTTTGGGCAACTTCTTCCTAACGGGGGAGTTGTCGGAAGCTCGACCTTAAATGTCATGAGAAAACTATTTGCACTGATATGCCTGATGGCTGCACTGGCCGCGCCGGCCGCCTCCCGGCAAAGCATCGAGAACCTGATAGCTCGTCTGGACTCGATGATTGCCAATGAAAACAGTTTCCGCGATGCGAAACTGCGGAAGATCGATGAGATAAAAAAGCATCGGCAGGAAGGCGCGTACTCCCGAGGAACGCTACTGGAACAATGAATTGCTCTATGATGAGTATTTCGTATTTGATGCCGATTCGGCCATGCGATATGTTGATGCCAACCTCGCCATAGCGAAGCAACTCGGCAACAAGCAGTGGGAATATGAGTGGAAGATCAACAAATCGTTCGTGCTCTCGGTGATGGGGCTCGTGAGCGAGTCGGGCAAACAGCTCGCCGAGATAATACCTGAGGAGCTGTCGGACAAGAACAAGATAAAGTATTACACGCAGATGGCTTACCTCTACTCTCACATGGGGCAGCTTTCCGACCACCGCATTCTCGACAACCATGACTACGACCGCATAAGCCACGCCTACGAGGACTCGATAGCGAAATTCATGCAACCCGACAACCCGAGCTACCTTTGGTATGAGGCATCCTCGCACGTAGACTCGAAAACTCTCCCCGAAGGACTGATAGCGAAGGTGAAGGCTACAGTAGACACCTGCTCCTTCAACTCCCGCACCGACGCGATGAACTGCTACATCCTCTCTCGGCTTTACGAGCGGATCGGCGACAAGGAAAACAGGATACGCTATCTGATATTGTCGGGAATCTCCGACGTGAAGATCGCCAACCGCGACATCGCATCAATCAACGAGCTGGCCAGCATCTTGCTCGACGACGGCGACATAGAACGGGCCTACACCTACGTGAACTACAGCCAGAACCAGGCGTTGCGCCTCCCCAACCGGATAAGAGCGGCGGCACTTGCACAGACAGTGTCGGAAGTGCACGCGCTCCATGAGAAACGTCTGCGGACATCGCAGCGCGGACTGAAGGCTGCACTCATCGTGGTGTTCGTGATCCTGGCAGCGCTGGTAGGACTGCTCGTGCTCTACACCCGGAGGAGCCGGCAGCTGCACAAGTCGCAGAAAAAACTTGAGACGGCCAATGAGGAACTGCGGCGCAACATGGACGAGATCACGCGGTCGAAGGCCGAACGCGACAACCTGATAAGCGACCTGCAGGCCGCCGACGCGCGCAACAAGGAGATATCGATGACGCTGCGCGAGGCCAACTATGTGAAGGAGGAGTGCATCGGCGCGACGTTCGCGCTCTGCTCCAGCTATATCGACCGGTTTGAGAAATACCGCAACGAGATATTGAAACTTGTGAAGGCGAAGAAATATGACGAGCTTCAAAAGGAAACGATAGCGGCCACATATTCCAACCGCGAGCTGAAGGATTTCTACCACAGTTTCGACACTCTCTTCCTTAACATATATCCCGACTTCGTGAGCGATTTCAACAAACTGCTGCGTCCGGAAGAGCAGTTGAGCGTCAACCCCGGCGAACTGAACACCGAGCTGAGGATATATGCTCTCGTGAGGCTCGGCATCTCCGACTCGGTGAAGATAGCGGCGTTGCTGCACTGCTCGACGCAGACGGTATACAACTACCGGTTGCGTATCCGCAACAAGGCGATAATCCCGAAGGAGGGCTTTGCCGACGCGGTGAAGTCGCTGGGTAAATTCCAGCAATGATCGCGAGCGGCGGCGGGGCGAGCCGGCGCTGACCGGAGCGGCTTCGCGGCATGGAGGGGGAAAATCACCCGCGATTTGGGGAACAGGCAACAGTGACATTTAGCAACTGACATTATGAGACTTAGATTTATCATGGGCGCGGGATGCGCCTTGTGGATGGCCGGGGCGCTGGCCTCGCCTACATCGACCGACCGGATAGACCTGTCGGGAACCTGGCAGTTCGGATTCGGCGATGTGAAGAACTATGACGACGAGATAACGCTGCCGGGGTCGATGCTGACCAACGGCAAAGGACGCGACGTGGACACCGACACGAAATGGACCGGGTCGCTCTACGACATGTCGTACTACTACGCCGAGATGTATGCCCCCTACCGCGAGAAGGGCAACATCAAGTTTCCGTTTTTCCTGACGCCCGACAAAGAATACGTGGGCAATGCCTACTACAAAAAGACAGTCGATATTCCCTCCGGCTGGAAGGGGAAGCGGATAACCCTCTATCTGGAGCGGCCGCACATCGAGACTACCATAACGGTCAACGGTCGGGAGGTGGGCCACCGCATGTCGCTCTCCACTCCGCATGAGTATGACATCACCGACTTTGCCGAGGCAGGGAAACCGAACAAGATAGAGATAACGGTCTACAACGGGATTGAAAACGTATGCGTGGGCCAGGACTCGCACAGCGTGACCGACCAGACGCAAGGGAACTGGAACGGAGTGACGGGCGAGATGATGCTGAAGGCCACTCCCCGCGACTCCTACATAAAGAATGTGCGCGTATATCCTGACGTGAAGTCGCGCAAGGCCGACATCATGGTGATAAGGGGCGGCAGCGGGAAGAAGGTGAAACGCGCCTCTGCCACCGTCACCTCCGCCGACGGCAAGGACGTGTTCCGCGCGTCGCGGCCTGCGATATCGGGCGACACTCTCCGCTTCAGCATCGACATGGGCGACAGGATGCAGACATGGGATGAATTCAACACGCCGCTCTATGAGCTGACCGTGGCGCTCGACGACGACAGCGCGAGCACGCAATTCGGCATGCGCGACATCGCCGTGTCGGGGCGCGACATCCTTATCAACGGCCGCCCGGCATATATGCGCGGCACGGTGGAGAACTGCTGCTTCCCGCTGACGGGGTATGCGCCGACGGATGAGGAATCATGGGCGCGTGTGTTTGCGAAATGCAAGGAATATGGCATCAACATGATGCGCTTCCACAGCTTCTGCCCGCCGGAGGCAGCCTTCGCGGCAGCCGACAAGGCCGGCATCTACCTGCAGCCGGAAGGTCCGTCGTGGCCCAACCATGGAGTGAAGCTCAACAGCCGCATGGCGATCGACCAATATCTCATGGATGAGGGAAAAGCGATAATTGACCGCTATGGCAACCACCCCTCTTTCGTGATGATGGCGGCGGGCAACGAGCCGGCCGGCTCATGGGTGAAATATTGCAACGAGTGGGTGGCCGCGATGAAAGCCTACGACCCGACCAAGATCTATGCCGGAGCCTCCGTAGGGGGCGGCTGGGCATGGGACGACGGCTCGGAATACCACGTGAAGGGTGGCGGCCGCGGCCTCGCCTGGGACAAGAAGATGCCGGGAAGCATGGACGACTACAGCGGCGACATAGAACTGCCGCGCAATTTCAAGCCGACAGCCGAAATGCCCGTCAACAACTCCCCCATCCTTGCGCATGAGCAGGGGCAATGGTGCGCCTTTCCCGACCTGAACGAGACCTCGCAATACACCGGGCCCTACAAGGCCAAGAACTTCGAGATATTCGCCGACCTGCTGAAGAAAAACGGCATGGAAGGGATGGGAGGCAAATTCCACCATGCCAGCGGAATGCTTCAGCAACTCTGCTACAAATATGAGATAGAACGCAACCTCCGCACTCCCGGCTACAGCGGATTCCAGCTGCTGGCGCTCAACGACTACAGCGGTCAGGGGACGGCGCTCGAAGGAGTGCTCAACGTATTCTGGAAGGAAAAGGAATATACCGACACCGAGGCATGGCAGGGCTTCTGCAATCCGGTGGTAGCGCTGGCAAGATTCCCCAAATTCGTATTCACGGAAGGGGAAGAGGCTAATGTGGAAGTGGAGGTAATGAACGCGACTCCGGAGACGCTGACAGGGGCCGAGACCTCCTTCCGCATCACCGACCGGCATGGCAACGAGATAAGCCGCGGAATACTCTGCAAGGGCGACATACCCACCGGCAAGGGCTACCGGGCCGGCACCGTGGCGCTCCCCACTGCGAAAGGAAAACTGAACACGGCCGACTCGCCGTTCACACTGACGGTTAGCACCGCGGGCGACCGGACCAACAGCTGGCAGTATTGGGTGTATCCCGACGAGGAGGCTATGGCGGTGCCCGGCAATATCTACAAGACCGACACTCTCGATGCGAAAGCCCTCGAGGTGCTCGAGAAGGGTGGCAACGTGCTGATCAGCGCGGCCGGAAAGGTGACGCTGGGCAAGGACGTGGTGCAGCATTATCTGCCGGTGTTCTGGAACACGAGCTGGTTTAAGATGCGTCCGCCGCACACCACCGGGGCTTATATCGACACCACCCACCCGCTCTTCGCCGAAGGATTCCCGACCGACGACTGGAGCAACCTCAACTGGTGGGAACTGCTCAACCGGGCGCAGGTGATGAATCTGGAAGAACTTCCGGCGGAATATCAGTCGCCGGTGCAGCCGATCGACACGTGGCATCATAGCCGTAAACTGGGCATGATAGTGGAGGCGAACGTGCTCAACGGGAAGGTGCTCATGACCACGATGGACATCGACAGCGACCTCGACCGCCGCGTGGTGGCACGCCGCATGCGCAACGCACTGCTCGCCTACATGAGTGGCGATGGTTTCCGGCCGGGCATCACGCTTGAGGCTGCCACCCTCTCCGACTTCTTCAACAAGGAGACGGCGCCGATAGAGATGTACACCAACGAGACGCCCGATGAACTGAAGCCGAAGCTGAAATAGGCGATTGACATGATACCAAACCTACATTTTATAGTGAGGGAGGGGCTTCGGCGCCTCCTTTTTTATTATACCGGTGGCGAAAAAATCTTACTTTCCGAATGAGGCAACCTACTGATTCTTAACCATTCCAAAATAAAAACTATTACATAGGGGGATTACCGGATGATGCAGGGCGATTTTTTCACACTAATTTTGCAACATGAACCTCCGGCAAATGCCGGGCGGGAATTTCAACCATAAAAATAAGATGACACCATGAATAAACTTTTTCTGACATTAACAATGATGATGCTTCCGCTGATGATCTGGTCGTGCTCGAAGGAAGACGGACCGGAAGTGCCCGACACACCGACGGGAGGCAGCGTCACCATCACAGCAACTCCTGAAAACCTGAGCGCGGGCCATGAGGCCACCACCGCCGAAATCACAGTGACCAGCACAGCCGACTGGTCGGCCACCGGCGACTGCGACTGGCTTGGCGCGACCCCGATAGGCGGGGTGAAGGACCAGCCTACGAAAGTGACCGTGAAGATAGCGGCCAACAACGGCAGCACCTCGCGCACCGGCAACATAATAATCAAGAGCAGCGGCAAGGAAGTGAGGATAGTGGTGACGCAGACCGCTCGCCCGACCCTCAACGCATCGGAAAGCACGGTCTATTTCGGCGCGCAGGCTTCGGAAACGAGCGTGAAGATAGAGGCAAACGCGGCATGGACAGCCACGAGCGACGCTACATGGTGCGTCGTAACTCCGGCTCAGGGCGACGAATCGACCGGCACGCTGAGCATAAGCGCGGCCGCCAACGACAGCAAAGCCACCCGCGAGGCGACAGTGACGCTCAAATCGGGCGACCTGGAGAGGAGCATCAAGGTGATGCAGTTTTCCGACGAAATCACCGCTCCGGCAGGCTACACGCTGGTATGGCACGATGAATTCGACAAGGGTCCGGTGCCGAGCAGCGACTGGACAATAGAGAACTGGGCCCCCGGCCACGTGAACAACGAGCTGCAGACCTACACCTCGAAAGAAGTGGACGGGAAACGCACCCTCGAGGTGAAAGACGGCTTCCTCAACATCAACTGCTTCAAGGCCAACGACGGCAAGGTGTATTCGGGCCGCATGAACGCCAAACCATCCACGGGCTGGCTCTACGGCTACTTCGAGGCGCGCATCATGCTTCCGAAAGGCAAGGGCACATGGCCGGCCTTCTGGATGATGCCTTCGAACGTGGACTGGGGCAAGAACCCCTGGCCCTACTGCGGCGAGATCGACATCATGGAGGAAGTGGGAGCCAATCCCGACTATGTGTCGTCGTCGCTCCACACGGGCAACTACAACCACACGAAGGGAACACAGAAGACCCACGAGATGAAATGCGCGGGCGCCGAGGGAGAATTCCACATCTACGCGCTGGAATGGACCGAGGATGAGATCACGACCTACGTCGACGGCAAAGTGCAGCTGAAAGCCACCAAGGCCTCGATGGGCGCCGACCATGACAGCTGGCCCTTCCACTACGCTTTCTATCCGATCCTCAACCTTGCGTGGGGCGGCGACTGGGGCGGCTACAAGGGAGTGGACGAATCAGCCCTTCCGGTGACTATGAAAGTGGACTACGTGAGGATCTTTCAGTAATGTTTAAGGTTTAAATGACAACAATAAGATAATAAGCAAAGATTAAGTATAATGGATTAGGTTCAAGTGTAAAACAGGTTAATGCAAGTTAGGTTCAGAATCAGGGCGCGGAATCCGCCGCGCCCTCCGGGACCCGGAGCAAGACCTCACACTGAAACCAATCCATGAGCGACGGATCTCTCCCACCACAAGTTCCGGAATCTTTGACACCATACAAACACACACCATAGAAACAACACACAAAACGACAACCACCGACCAATACCATATCAACACAGACAAACACCATATCAATACCATAAAAAAAGAGTAATCCCTCTAAAAAACGGAGATAACCACTGAGGACTAAATCATTATCAACATAAACAAACAACCAATGAAAAAACTAACCTTATTTCTAATCGCAATCCTGACGTGTCTGGGAGTATACGCCCAGGATGTCAGCGTATCCGGTAAGGTGGTGTCACAGACAGATGGCGAACCCCTGATCGGAGCCACCGTTCTCGTGAAAGGCAGCAAGGCAGCCACCGCCACGGACTATGACGGTAATTTCACAATCCGCGCGGATAAGGGTTCTACCCTTCTGGTGACCTACGTAGGCTTCACCCCTGCGGAGGTGAAGGTGAAAGGCGCTCAGACCGGCCTTACCATCCAGCTGATCGAAGACTCGCAGCTTCTCGACGACCTCGTGGTGATCGGCTACGGCGTACAGAAGAAGAGCGTGGTTACGGCCGCCATCTCGAGTGTGGACGAAACGACGCTTGAACAGACCCAGCCGACCAACATCCAGAACGCTCTGAAAGGCGTGACTGCAGGTGTGACGGCCACCACGGCCAACGGTCAGCCGGGCAGCGCGGCTCAGATCCGCGTGCGCGGTGTGGGCACCATCAACAACTCCGACCCGCTCTACATCGTAGACGGCATGCCGATCGAGGGCGGCATCGACTACCTCAACCCCACCGACATCAAGAGCATCGAGGTGCTTAAAGACGCGGCATCGGGCGCAGTCTACGGCGCACGTGCAGCCAACGGCGTAATCCTCGTGACCACCAAATCGGGCCAGAAGGGACGCGCCAAAATCACCTACGACTTCTCCTACGGCTGGCAGTCGAAGCTGAAATCGATAAGAGTGCTCAACGGCACCCAATACGCGCTGATGAAAAACGAGGCATACCTCAACTCCGGCCAACCGGCACCCTACGCCGACCCCTACAGCTACGGCGAAGGCTACGACTGGCAGGCAGCCATCTTCAACGACAACGCCCCGGTGATGAACCATCAGGTGGCAGTGTCGGGCGCTTCCGACAAAATCAACTATTACCTCTCGCTGGGCTACTACGACCAGGAAGGTATCATCGGCGGCAACTACGACCAGTCGAACTACAACCGACTGACATTGCGCTCAAACACTACTTACACATTCTTTGACGAATCGAAGACCAGGAACTATCTCAACAAGTTCACCTTCACCAGCAACATCTCCTACGCCCGCATCCACTCGAAAGGCTTCGGCGGCGGCGGTGGCTACTACGGCGGCGCCATCACCAACGCGCTCGGCATGTCGCCCCTCCTCACCCCGACCCTGAAACCTGGCTCGCCGGAATACAACGCCCAGCTGGCCTACTATGCAGGCAACGACAAGTACGTGCCCCGCTACGACTCGGAAGGCAACCTCTACACAGTGCCCGAGGCCTTCGGCGGCGGCTACCAGGAGCTCACCAACCCCTTCTACGGCTGGTCGTTCCCGTCAGGCAAGAACTGGAGCCATAAATTCGTGACCAACTTCGTGGGCGACCTCCAGATCTGGGACGGCCTCTCCTACCGCATCAGCTTCGGCGGCGACCTCAGCTTCTGGGGATCGGACAGCCACACGGAGCCAAGCTATTACAGCAACCTCAACAACACCGATGCCATCCACGCCTCGGCATCGTCGAGCTCCAACCGCGGATGGGTGTGGCAGCTTGAAAACCTCATCATCTACGACAAGAACTTCGGCGACCACCACGTCAACGTAGTGCTCGGCCAGTCGGGCAAACAGTCGACAGGCTGGTGGATCAATGCAAGCGCCAACAAGCTCTACAACTTCCAGAAACCCTGGGTGACAGTGGCACAGGGCCAGCCGGGCGAAGCCGACGGCGGCAACCGCACCGGCAACGCAGGCCCGAACTCCGCATGGCCCAAGCTGCTCTCATACTTCGGACGCGCATCTTACGACTACGACGGCCGCTACATGGCACAGGTGACAGTGCGCCGCGACGGCAGCTCGCGCTTCGGCGCCAACCACAAGTGGGCTACCTTCCCCTCCTTCTCGGTGGGCTGGAACCTTACCAACGAGAAATTCCTCGAAGGACGTCCGCAATGGTGGAGCAACACCAAGATCAGAGGATCGTGGGGTAAGAACGGTAACGAATCAATCGGCGACTTCGCCTACACCGTGATGACCAACGGCAACAACAACTACTACTTCGGCCCCGAAGGCTCGAGCCAGACCTACGGATCGAAAGCATCGGGCCTCGCCAACCCCGACCTGAAATGGGAGGAATCGACACAGACCGACATCGGCCTCGACCTCGGCTTCTTCGGCAACTCTCTGCAGTTCAACATCGACTGGTACAAGAAGCGCACCACCGGCATGCTTATGACGATGATGATCCCGACCTACGTGGGCGAGACCAAGCCGATAGGCAACGTGGGCACGATGGACAACACCGGCGTTGAAATGGACCTCCGCTGGGCCCACACCTTCGGCGACTGGGAAGTGAACCTCGGCGGCAACCTCTCCTACGTAAAGAACAAGCTCGTGAACCTCGGCAACTCCGACGGCTGGCGTTCGGAAGTGAGCCAGGGCACCGCAGGCGACATCGTCCGCTCCATGAACGGCGAAGTATTCCCATTCTTCTTCGGCTACAAGACAGCCGGCATCTTCCAGAACCAGGCTGAGGCCGACGCCTACAATGAGAAATACGGTCTGACCTCAGGCCAGACATCATGGTATGCCAAGCCGGGCGACGTGGTATTCGTAGACACCAACGGCGACGGCACCATCAACGCCGACGACCGCACCAAGCTCGGCAAGGGCCTTCCCGACTGGACCTACGGCTTCAACATCGGCGCCGGATGGAAGGGCTTCCAGCTGACAGCCTACTTCCAGGGCGTATGGGGCAACCAGATCTACGACGCCTCTCTCCGCGGCGACACCCCGGCGAAGAACCTTCCGGGCTGGATGCTCAACCGCTGGACCGGCGAAGGAACCTCCAACAAGGTGCCCATCTACCGCCTCAACGACAGCCGCAACTGGCAGAGCTCCGACATCTACGTGCACGATGGCGCCTACCTGCGCTGCGCAAACGTGACCCTCTCCTACACTCTGCCCCAGAGCATCGTAAGAAAGATCGGCATCGACAACTTCCGCATCTACGTGATGGGCGAAAACCTCTTCACCGCCACCAAATACTACGGTTTCACTCCTGAAGTGGGCGACGGCACAAACATCGGCGTAGACTACGGCAACTATCCGGAGGCACGTACCTTCACCATCGGATTCAATCTTTCCATTTAATTCATATTTTGCCGGGGGCAAAATATGAGGTTGAAGGTTTAGGGTTTAAGGTTTAAGTTTATGGCT
>JAUNFY010000012.1 GCA_030524805.1 Bacteroidales bacterium
TTGGGTGGTTGGATTCGGTGCTCGGGTGGGCTGGATTCGGTGGTTGGGACGCGGATGCTTTTGCCCCTTCGTGGCAAAAGCCGCTGATTGCGGGGGGAGGACGGGATAGGGTCTACGGACTTTTATTGTAGATATAGGATGAGGATGGCGATGGCGAATATGATCAGGAGGAGGAGAATCAAGACGGCTTCTTCTTTATGGCCCGATTTGAAAATCCAATAATCAAAATATGAAAAACTTATCAGCGTGGCTACATACCCCGTTATTGCCAGAAATCCATTAATGGGAACGCTGTCAAATCTTGAAATCAAGATCAATAATAATCCTGTAATGGCAATGGCATAAGTGGTTTTTCTATAAGGCATGCCACTTTTTTTAAGTATTTCATATATGCTCATAATGAAGTTGTCTAAACTTGTTTATGGTAATCGCGTTGCGAAAGGGTGCTAACTGTATAACAAGATTAAACAATAATTAGTTGCTTCACAGTTGATTTCGGACCGGGAGCAGATGTATGGGAGGGGTCAGTGGGGGCGGACCATGTCGGGGAGCGGGGGGAGGCGGTAGGCGCGCCATGCGAGGAGGACGGCGATGAGGGTTATGGTTGCGTAGGCCATGGCGGTGGAATGGAACATGTTGCCGAGGCCTACGAGGGGCGAGACCACTGCCGCGAAGGCGTATTTCACTATGCTGAGGATGGCGGAGGCGGTGCCGGCTTCGGAGTGCCCGACCTCCATGGAGAGGGTGTTGGCAGAAGAGAAGATCATGCCTGAGAAGAGTAGCATCGGGATGGCGAAAAGCTCATACCAGAGGAAAGGATGCTGCTGCCATATCACGACGGCGTCGGCTACGGCGAAGACAAACATACCCGCGCAACCAACCACAAGAGCTTGTTTCAACACCTTGAACTTCAGCGCCAGGGTGGAGCCGATGCCCATCGCGAGCGCGTTGGCACCGAAGATAAGGCCGAACTGCATTGACGAGTAGCCGTAATGGTCCTGGATGATGAACGGTGCCGAGGATATGTAGGCGTAGAGCAGGCCGATGGCGATGGCCTTTATGAAGACGTAGAGCATGAACCGGCCGTTGCGCAGAAGCGACCCGTAGGCCGCGGCATACGACTTCAGGTTGCCCGACTTAAGGCGGCGTTGCGGAGGAAGGGTCTCATGATAGGCGGAAGTCCAGAACGTCATGCCGATGCCGATGGCGAGGAGCAGCACGAAGATGCCTTTCCAACCCACGGAGTCGGCCATGAAGCCGCCTACCACGGGCCCGAGCGCCGGCGCGATGCCGTTGATGGCGCCCACTATGGCCATAAGTTTCGCAAGTTGCCGGCCGAGGTAGACGTCGGCGGGGATGGAGGTGGAGAGTACCATCGCACCTCCGGCTCCGAGCCCCTGGAAGAGCCGGCACACAAGAAAGAAGGAAATGTCTTTGGCAAAAAGGGAAATGGCGGTGGAGGCCACGAAGATAAGGAGCGAGATGATGAGAATCGGTTTGCGTCCGTAGCGGTCGCTCGCCGATCCCCACAGCAGCGACCCGAGACCCATGCCTGCCATGGCAAGCGAGATACCCATCTGGGTCATGGAGGTGGAGGTGTGAAACTCCCGCATCATGGCCGGAATGGTGGGCAGATACATGTCGTTGACCAGGGAGGAGAAAGCGCCGATGATGGCTATATAGGCCACGAAGATGCCGTAGCGCTTCGGGGGCGCCGAGAGGGAGGTGGAGGGGGAAGATGTGTTGCTGGGGGTGGAATTATTCATGTGGCGGGTGTGTTTTTCAGTTTTTGGATAAAACGCGGTGTGGAGTTGAAATGTTCGGGAAGGAGAGAGGAAGAGGTAGGAAGAGGGGCGGGATGAAGTGGCGGAGGAGGCGGATTTTGTTGCGTGAATGAATTAAAATGCTTAATTTTGCGATATGGAAAATGAAAAATTCTCATTCAGGAAGCGTCTGAGGTCGTTTGGCTATGCCTTCGAGGGAATCGGACGGTTGCTGCGCGACGAGCACAATTCGCGGATACATGTCGCGGTGATGATTGCCGTGGTGACCGCCGGCTTCGCGTTCGGCATTACGGCCATGGAATGGTGCGTGGTGACGATATGCTTCGGCGTGGTGCTGATGGCGGAGGCTATGAATTCGGCGGTAGAGGCGATAGCCGACCTCGTGATGCCGGAGCGGCATCCGCTGATCAAGAAAGCCAAGGACGTGGCTGCTGCCGGGGTGCTGATGGCGGCGATGGCGTCGGCCACGGCGGGACTGGTCATTTTCCTTCCCTACGTTATTGAAATCATAAAGAACATATAGAAAGAACTTCATATAATCATAAAGCAATGATAGCGATCATAAATGGCCCGAACCTGAACATGCTGGGGCGCCGCAATCCCGGAGTGTATGGCGTAAAATCGTTTGAGGAATTCCTTCCGGAGGCCGAGCGGCTGACGCGTGAGCTCAGCGGGGGCAGCGAGACATTGGAATATTACCAGTCGAACAGCGAGGGAGAGCTCGTTGGGATAGTGCAGCGGCTTGCATTCGACCCTACCTGCCACGGGATAGTGATCAATCCCGGCGCTTACGCTCATTATTCCTACGCGCTTCGCGATGCCGTGGAGATGGTGGAGTCGCCGGTGATTGTGGTGCATATCTCCAACATCCATGCGCGCGACGAGTTCCGGCATAAAGACGTGATAGTGCCGGTGAGCAAGGGAACGATATGCGGCCTCGGGCTTGACGGCTATCTGCTGGCGCTGCGGCATCTGATCCAAAATTGAGCATCATATATTCAAATCCAACATTGAATATTCAACATTCAACATTAAAAATTATCCAGTGACATACGAGATAGAATCGGAACTTGACTCATACGTAGACGCACATATATCGGCGGAGCCTGAGCATCTGAAGCGGCTGACGCGCGAATCATATCTGCGACTGATCAACGGCCGGATGTGCTCGGGCCATCTGCAGGGGCGGTTGCTGAAGATGCTGACGCAGCTGTGCGCGCCGAAACTGGCGCTCGAGCTTGGTACCTTCACCGGCTATTCGGCCCTCTGCATAGCCGAGGGATTGCCGGCCGACGGCCGACTGATCACGATAGAGGTGGACGACGAACTGGAAGACTTCATACGCGCGCAGTTCGGCTCCGCACCGGCGGGCGAAAAGATAGAGCTGCGCATCGGCGACGCGATGGAGATATGCGGCGCGATGGAGAGCGGATCGGTAGACATGATGTTTATAGATGCCGACAAGCGTCAGTATCCCGCCTATCTGAGGGAGGCGGAGCGTCTGCTGCGTCCGGGCGGGTTGATAATAGCCGACAACACTCTCTGGTCGGGACACGTGTGCGATCCGGAGTATGCCCGCGACCGGCAGACGGCCGGAGTGTGCGAATTCAACGAGATGGCGGCCCGGAGCGGGAGATTCGAGACAGTGATACTTCCTCTTCGCGACGGGATAACGCTCATGCGCAAAACCGAAAGTTGAACAGCATTGTTATCAATGAAAGGCGAGCGGCGAAAATGCGCCCCCGATAGTCGGGAGGCAGGTGCCGCCCACCGCAAGATAGAAAAGATATGGAATCAAAACGACAGGCAAAAATAGCAAGGCTCATCCAGAAGGAACTGAGCGAGATTTTCCGCAAGCAGACGGCCGCGATGGGTAATGTGTTGGTATCGGTGAGCTCCGTGAGGGTATCGCCCGACCTTTCGGTGGCGAAGGCCTACCTCAGCATCTTTCCGCCCGAGAAGTCGCAGGAGATACTGGAAAACATCAAGAGGCAGAGCAAGACAGTGAGATACGAACTCGCACAGGCAGTGAAGATGCTCCTCCGGAAATGTCCGGACGTGACGTTCTTCCTCGACGACTCGCTCGACTATGCCGAGAACATCGACCGCTTGCTGGCTTCCGACCCTATCAAGGGCACAGCCGACGACTATGTTGACCCGGATGAACTGAAGAAACAGAGGCGTTGAGAGGAATACCGCTATATATCTCGATGCGGTTTCTCGCAGGCAAGAAGTCGCATCGGGCCGTCAGTGCTATCGCCGTGGTGGCGGTGGCAGGAGTCGCTGTGGCTACGGCGGCCGTGATCTGTGTGCTGTCGGTCTTCAACGGTTTTCAGGATATCCTCTCGGGCCGTCTCGACCGGATGGCGCCCGATCTGTTTGTGACTCCGGCGAGCGGCAAGACCATAGCCGAGACCGACTCCCTCGCGGAGGCAATCGGGAAAACTGCGGGTGTGGAACTCGCCACTCCGACGCTGACCGACAACGCTCTTGGCTTCTTCGCCGGGCGCGAGACGCCGGTGACGCTGAAGGGGGTGAACGCCGCCGACTACAGCCGGGTGACGGAAATCGACTCGCTGGTGGTGGCAGAAGGTGCTCCGGGCTGGAAGGAAGGCGACGGCCGTGCTGCCCTTATCTCGATAGGGACGGCATATAAACTGTCGCTCTTCAATCCCGACGAGGAATTCGACGTGTTCGCTCCGAAGCGCATCGGACGGTTCAATCCGGCGAATCCGGCGGCGGCCTTCGTGATGGACACATTGCGCGTGGCCGGAATATTCCAGTCGCTTCAGGAAGAATATGACGAAAACTGCATAGTGACCGACATCTCGCTCGTGAGAGACCTTCTGCTCTACGACAGCGAGGCCACGGCCATCGAGATAAAGCTGAAGCCCGACGCCTCGCCGAGCAGCGTGCGCGAGCGGCTGGCGGCGCAACTCGGGGAGCGCTACGAGGTGAAAGACAGGCTGCAGCAGCAGGAGGTGAACTTCAGGATGGTGCAGATAGAGAAATGGATGACTTTTCTGCTTCTCTTCTTCATCCTTGTGATAGCCTCGTTCAACATCATAACCACGATATCGATGCTCGTGCTGGAGAAGAAGGGGAGCATGCGCACGCTGTCGGCCATAGGGCTGCCGCGGGGCAGCATCGCGCGCATTTTCGCGTGGGAAAGCGTGATAGTGTCGGCCATCGGGGCTTTGGCCGGGATCGTGATAGGGTCGGTGCTGTGCGTGGTGCAGCAGAAGTTCGGTTTCATCACGATAGCGGGTGGCGGCGTAGAAGGAGAAGACCTTCCCTATCCGGTAGTGCTTCAGGCATCTGACATAATGGCCACACTCGTGCCGGTGTTGCTGATATCGCTCGTATGTGCTTTAGTGGCAGCGGCTTTCGCCAAAACGCGTCTGCGGAGCGAATGAAAAAGGGGTGTAAACGGCGTGTCAAATGGTAATAAAGGTTAAAAATGCCATTTTGCCATATTTTTTTGTAGATTTTGTTGGAATTTTTACTTTTTTGTTTTAACTTTGCAAAAAATCAGCAACGACAACTACTGTAAGCAAACTAACAAACATCAAAAAGCATTATCAAAACCATGGACAAAGTCGACAATCTTGACAGAAAGATTCTGAACATTATCATGAATAATGCCCGCACTCCGTCGAAAGACGTAGCGATAGTGTGCGGAGTATCAAGAGCAGCCATCCATCAGCGCATCCAGCGCCTGATCGAGATGGGAGTGATCATCGGATCAGGTTACGACGTAGACCCGAAGAAACTTGGCTACAACACCTGCACCTACGTGGGCGTGAAGCTCGAGAAGGGCTCGATGTACCGCGAAGTGGTGGCCGATCTTGAGAATATACCGGAGGTAGTGGAATGCCATTTCACCACCGGCCCGTACTCGATGCTCATGAAGGTGTTTGCCCGCGACAACCAGCACCTCATGGAGCTGCTCAACGACCGCATCCAGCACATCCAGGGAGTGACGGAGACCGAAACCCTGATCTCGCTCGAGCAGTCGATGAACCGACAGATAAAACTTGAAACTGAATGAACACGAAAAAAAACGTAGTCTACACCATAGCGGCGGCTCTGCTTCTTGCAGTTGTCGCCTTTATGTTTTTCTTCCCCGACGCGATGGAGGGAAGGGTGCTTCAGCAGCACGATATCCAGCAGGGCCTTGCCAACGGACATGAGGGGCAGGTGTATGAAGCCGCTACCGGCGAATCGACCCGCTGGACCAACTCACTCTTCGGCGGCATGCCCAACTTCCAGATCTCACCCTCTTATCCGGCCAATAAATTCCTGAGCTGGATACAGACCGTCTATATGCTCGGGCTGCCCTCGCCTGCCAACCTGCTCTTCGGCATGATGCTCGGCTTCTTCATCATGTGCCTCTGCATGAAGATGAAATGGAGCGAGTCGCTGTTCGCGTCGCTGGCGTGGGGCTTCTCTTCCTACTTCATCATCATCATCGGCGCGGGGCATATATGGAAATTCCTGACGCTCTGCTACATACCGCCCACGATAGGAGGTATGGCGCTGATCTACCGCAGGAAGTGGATAGCCGGCAGCGCGCTGACGGCGCTCTTCTCGGCGCTTCAGCTGATGAGCAATCACCCGCAGATGACCTACTACTTCCTGCTCGTGATGGGCTGCATGTCGCTGGCGTGGCTGTGGGTGGCAATAAAAGATAAGAAAGCCGGGCAGTGGGCAGTGTCGACCTGCATACTGATTGCGTCGGGCCTCGTAGGCGTGGCGGCCAACTCGGCGAGCCTCTACAACTCGCTGGAATACAGCAAGGAGACTGTGAGAGGCAAGGCCACTGAGATAGCCGACGCCAACGCACCCGTGGCTGAAGGAATGGACAAGGATGCCATCACGGCATGGAGCTACGGACTCGACGAGACATGGACGCTGCTGATTCCCAACGTGAAGGGTGGCGCGTCGCTGAAGCCGGAGGCAGGGCAGAACCGAATGATGTCGGTGGCCGACGCCGACCTCGGCTCCGACAGATACTACTCTCCCGAGGAGATGCAATTCATCGGGCAGTTCACGCAATATTTCGGCGACCAGCCGATGACCAACGGCCCGGTCTACGTGGGCGCCTTCGTGCTGATGCTTGCCATCCTGGCGATGTTTGCAGTCAACGGACGTTGGGAAACCCCGATGAAATGGGCGCTTTTCGCAGCATCGGTGATAGCAATCCTGCTGAGTTGGGGCCATAATTTCGAAGCCTTCACCTATTTCATGATAGATCATTTCCCGGGCTACAACAAGTTCCGCACCGTAAGTTCGATACTTGTGGTGGTGGAGTTCTGCCTGCCGCTGCTTGCCGCGCTCTGCATCCGCGAGATGGTGACGAACAAGGATTTCTTCGTGAAAAACAAATGGACGGTGATCTGCGTGATGGGAGGCGGCCTCGTGGTCTGCCTTCTGGGCTGGCTTGCTCCCTCTGTGTTCGGCGACCCGTATTCGGCATCCGAGATGGCTTATCTGAAAGAGGCGGGAGTGTTTGCCAATCCGGCATATTCCAACGTGATGCATGGCATTTCGGCCGGACGCCTCAACCTTGTGTCGGCCGACTCGCTGAGGTCGCTCCTCTTCATCCTCGCGGGCAGCCTTCTCCTTTATCTGTGGGCGAGGAAAGCTATCACCAATAGCGCGCTCTGGGTGTGCTGCCTTTCGACAGTGGTTCTTCTCGACCTTTTCAGCGTCGACAAGCGATATGTGAATTCCGACAACTTCCTGACCGCCGAGAGCGATGAAGCCGCCTTCACGCCTACGGCCGCCGACCAGGCGATACTGGCCGACACCACCAACTACAGGGTGATGGACATCCCCGGCTTCTCGTCGGCTCGCAGCAGCTATTTCCATAAGACGATAGGCGGTTACCATGCAGCCAAGCTGACGCGCTACAACGACTTGATAGAGCATCAGATATCGAAAGGGAATCCGTATGTGCTCAACATGCTCAACGCCAAGTATTTCATCACCGGCGAAGGCTACGAGCGGAATCCGGAGGCCTTCGGCAACGCATGGCTGCTCGACACGCTCACCTACGTGGCAACCCCCAACGAGGAGATGAACGCCCTTTCGGCGCTTGAGACACGCAATAAAGCCGTGGCCGACAAGAAGTTTGCCGGAGTGATAGGCGACGCGATGCCGATCGCTGCCGGCGACACGATCTATGAGACAAGCTACGCACCCAACCGCTTGACCTATAAGGCTCACACGGCCAAAGGAGGCGTTGCTGCCTTCTCCGAGGTCTACTTCCCCTGGGGATGGAAAGCCACGGTGAACGGCAAGGAAATGCCAATAGGCAGGGTGAACTACGTGCTCAGGGCCCTCCGCCTTCCGGCAGGGGACTCGGAGATAGTGATGAGTTTCGAGCCGAAGTCGGTGGAGACTGCCAATACGGTGTCGATGGCGGCAGTCGTGGTGATCTATCTCCTTACGATAGCCGCGCTCGCGGTGTGGGTTCTCCCGCTTGCCGGGCGACGTGGAAAAAAGAGCGGGGAGGTTTAACCGGACATAGTCTTGAAATTTCGATGAAACCGAGAATTTCCGGCCTTTTGACGAGATGGCGCCATACCTTGGGGTATGGCGTTCATTCTCCTTTGGCCTACCGGATAGTGAAGGAGTGCATACGGCCCGACGAGCTGTATGCCTTCTATGCCGACTCGCGCATAGATTCCACGTTTGCCGCCGACCGGCTGCGCCGCAAAAGCATGCGTATGCTCGTGCGCCTGATCCATCAGTTGCGTCCGCAGGGTGTGTGGATTGCGCAGCGCGATAAGGAAGTGGCCGGGATGCTCAGGGAGATATTCCCTGATCTGCCGGTGGCGGCCGGAGGAAAATGTCCGGAAATATCCGATTTCATCGTGAATTTCGGTGGTGGGGACCCGATGTCGGCATGGCGTGGAGCGGCCGGGAACACCGACCTGACGATGGCCGATTTCGGGGAGAAGGAAAGGAAGGAGATAGCGGATGCCACGCTCGTGATGGAAGGAAGCGGATATGCCATATATGCGAGGCGTGCCGGAATGATGCGCGTGGAATATCAGCTGCTGTGACCATGAGGTGTGTATTTCAATCGTAGGGAAGCGACATTTGGATGAATGGAAGCAGCATATAGAAGAGAGTAAGCGACATGGAGATGAGCATAAGGGAATATGAGTCGTATCTGACGCTTGAGCGGGGCATGGCCGACAACACGCGCGAGGCATACGTGTCGGACGCGTGCCGACTGATGGAATTTCTCGATGAAAAGGGGATAAAACTGGAGGATGCCACGGAGGAAAACCTTCATGAATTTCTCTGCACGCTGCGCGATCTCGGCATCGGTCCGCGGAGTCAGGCAAGGGTTCTGTCGGGGGTGAAAAGCTATTTCAAATTTCTGAAATTATCCGGTTTCATCGGGCAAAATCCCACCGACCTGTTGGAATCGCCGAGGCTCGGGCGGTATCTGCCCGAGGTGCTGAGCATTCAGGAGATAGACAACATGATAGGATGTATCGACGACGCCAAGGAAGAATCGTTGCGCAACCATGCCATCATCGAGACGCTCTACGGGAGCGGTCTGCGGGTGTCGGAACTGACCGACGCGCGGCTCTCGCGCATCAATATGGAGGATGGCTATATGATAGTGGAAGGAAAGGGAAGCAAGCAGCGGATCGTGCCGGTGTCGCCGACTGCCCTCTCCCTCATCAAGGAATATCTGCCTCAGAGGGCCCGGCTCAATATCAAGCCCGATTCGCAAGACATACTGTTTCTTAACCGCCGCGGCTGCAAGATGACGCGGGTGATGGTGTTCTACATCATCAGGGATCTCGCGGCTGCCGCCGGGATATTGAAGAAAGTGTCGCCGCACACATTGCGCCATTCCTTCGCTACTCATCTGCTCGAAGGGGGAGCGTCGTTGCGCGTCATTCAGGAACTGCTTGGTCACGAGTCGTTGGAAACCACGGAGATATACGTGCATCTCGACCGCTCGCGCCTGCGCGAGGAATTGCTCTCACACCATCCGCATTACCGCCACCGCGAGGGAAAGATGTAGCCGGCCGATACATTTGCGTGTCTTGATTGTTGTAGTTCATATCCGTGCGGTGATAAAAACGATATCCGGCAAGGACGATGATATCAGGCAATGACCGATATCAAGAATGATATCAAGAAAGAAAAACTATATCAAGTAAGGAACTATATACACTATATCAAGATATTATGGACGGCAACAAGAATTTCTGGAACAAGGTAAAGACATTTTCGGAAAGTTATTTCACATTCTCGGGTTTTCTGATACCGCAGGAAGAGGCCGAGCAGGCCATCCGCGACGGTGTGTCGTTCAAGGGTACCAATCTGCTTATCCTTGTGCTTGCCATCTTCATCGCCTCGCTTGGCCTGAATACCAACTCCACGGCCGTGATAATAGGCGCGATGCTGATATCGCCGCTGATGGGTCCTATCATCGGCATCGGGCTCGGCATCGGGGTGACCGACTTCCAGCTGCTGAAGCATTCCACTCGCAACCTGCTTGTGGCAGCCGTTTTCGCCATGCTCACATCGGCCATCTATTTCCTTATCTCGCCGGTGTCGGAAGGGCATAGCGAGCTTCTCGCGCGCACCACTCCGACAATCTACGACGTGCTGATAGGTTTCTTCGGCGGGGGCGCCGGAATAGTGGCAATATGTTCGCGGAGCAAGGGCAACGTGATACCGGGCGTGGCGATCGCTACCGCCCTCATGCCACCACTCTGCACGGCCGGCTACGGGCTCGCGACGCTGCAGATGAGATATTTCCTGGGCGCCACCTATCTTTTCCTCATAAACTCGATATTCATAGGAATCGCCACCTTTGTGGGTGTGAAACTTTTCAAGTTCAAGCCGGTGGTGACCACCGACCCTCAGCGCGCCAAGCGGATAAGACGTCTTGTCTACACGCTCGCGATACTGACCTTGATACCCTCGATATATCTCACCTACAACATGCTGCGGCAATCGAAGTTTGAGATCGACGCGTCGCAGTTTATCAACGGCGAATGCCAATGGCCCGACACGCATGTGCTTTCGACCGACATCAAGTGGCAGCGCCATAAGCGCGAGATCGACATCACGCTCATAGGACGGGCGATGCCACAGGACTCGCTTCACCTCGCGCTCACTTCGCAGCTGCGGTTTTACGGACTTGAGGGCACCACTCTCAAGATTATCCAGGGCGGGAGCCAACTGGGTTCGGCGTCAGTAGGCGATGCTTCGATAAAGGATATCTTCCAGATAAGCCAGGCTGCGCTGCAGGAGAAGCAGGAGAAGATAGACTCGCTCGGGGAGTTGCTGAAAGATTACCATCAGGAATTGTCGGGAGCCGTCACGGTGAGTCCGGAGCTGAAGGTAGTGTTTCCGTGGGTTGAGAGCATCGCGGTCACGCGGTCGGTGGTGGCATCGCCCGAGACGGGAGCGGCCGACACGCTCAACCTCGCCCTGGTGTATGTGGGCAAGCACGGCATGACGGCAGCCGAAAAAACGAAGCTGACCGAATATCTGAAGGCCCGCCTCAACCTGAAGCAAATCAGGGCCGTCTCGCTCGACGCCCCCCTCTGATTCCGCCCCGGACCGTATTTTTGCGGGCATCATAAGTGAAAATAATTGCATAGCAGGATTTTTTTAATTACATTTGCGTCTGATTTAACTGAACGAGCGATGAGAGAATATTTGAAAATTGAAAATTTCGGCCCGGTGCGATCGGCTGAAATTAATGAAATAAAACCATTTACCGTCATCATAGGAAAATCGGCAACCGGCAAAAGCACTATAATGAAGGTGGTGGCTCTCATGCGTTATCTCTATAAGCTTGCCAACATCCGGTCTTATTTCCATCTTTCCAATATCAAGCGTTCGCCTTTCAAGATAGACTTCAATGGCCTGATGCGCAAAAACGGCCTCTGGAGCATGCTTGAGCCATCTACAAGAATAGTCTATACGGTTTCTTTCGACAATGGCCACAGTTACACATTGGAGTATAATCAGAAGCTGAAATCAATCCCTGATGTAAATGTGGAGGATCTGGTGTTTCTGAAAGGGGCATTCGTTTCGGAAAATAGAAATGCCATCTCCTCATGGCTCGGAAGCGGAATCGACCGCAGCGGCATGGGGCTTGGCTTCTATTTCGATGAAACACTGAATCTTTTCAGGCAGGCCACGGAAAGCGTCAAGGAGTGCGATATTCCGTATCTCGACATCAGGATGTCGGTGTCGAAATCGTCCAATTCCTTCCGTCAGTATATACTGTCGCCCCACGGCGACAACCGTAAGTCGTTCAGGTTGAAAGAGGCGTCGAGCGGCATGAAATCTTCCATTCCTCTTGAGGTTATAGTAGACTATATGGCAAGGAACTTCAACTTCAAGGATGCCTATAACCGCTCGGTGTTCGACTATCTCCTGACTGCCGACCGGCTTCAGGATTACACTCCCGCTGAAAATTTCGCGGGCTTCATCCCGATTGTGTCGGTACATGTAGAGGAGCCTGAATTGAGTCTTGACCCTGAGACGCAGATAACGATGCAGGCTCACATCACCGACACTTTGTTCCACCGATGCGCTCCCGACAGGAAGTGCATGCTGATGTATGCCACCCATAGCCCTTATCTGGCCAATCATATCAATCTGCTCATGGCCGAGTGGGAAAAAGATAAGTCGAAAGGTATCGATCCGGATATTGTGGATGTGCTGATCACGTCGGCCGATGGCTCGCTCCATTCGGCAATAGTGTATGACAACAGCAACCGGAAAGTTGTCAATTCCGAATTCCTGGCAAAAGAAATCCAGTCGATGTATTCCGATTATTATTCTCTCCGAAATGATTGATTTCCATCAACTCATCGTTTCCGCAGTGCATCCGGTCCGAGTGATGGATCCGGCAAGATATCTGCAAGGTTGCATTGTGGAGAGCAGCGACTCCGCCATGGAGGTCAAGGATCTGCCGGAAATAATAACGGCACCGGGCGAAGGGTGCGGAGTGTTTGACAATCCCCGGCAATCGGAAATTGTCTTTTTCAACATCGACACGGCGCTCAGAACCGCCCCGCGCAAGTTAAACAGTCTGCCGTCGGCTTGCGATTTCATAGCAGTCGATACGGCTTCCGGCGAATTCATGATAGCGGAACTTACTGAATCGAAAACCAGATCGCTTACAGGTGATGGCCGGAATAGTGAAGGGAAAATCTCAAAGTCGAAAAGACAATTGTGCAACACAATCGACATCATCAACAAGACAGGGTTTATTTACGAGCCATCAAGGAAATCAGCGATTTTCTTCTTTAAGGAGACCGACTATACACCCGACCCGGCTGCAGTGATGATGCAGGCGATGAATCAAATGCCGGTGTGGAGAGTGGTCACACATCATGAAGATGCCGGTTACGCCGGGTGGACATTTTATTCCCACCCATATCCTTTTCCCTACCGATTGCAATGATGCGGGCTGCAAAAAATTAAACAACGTCGGATTATTTTTGGAATGTGTGAATAATTTATTAACTTTGCACAATAAATGATAAACAATCGTTTTTTATGGCATCGAATAATTATGACACAGAAACCGTAAAAGGACGTTTATTGACCTATCTGAAACATAAACGCATCACGCAGGCGGAATTCTGCAAGGCTGTTGGAGTGGCGTCGACCTACATCAACGTGATACGTAAGTCGATACCATCCGACAAGGTCAACAGGATAGTGAGTCTTTATCCAGACCTTAACCGCGACTGGCTGCTCTATGGCGAGGGTGAGATGCTGACAACCGACCGCCCCGACCCCAAGGAGCTGCTGCACAGCGCCGGCTATCTCGTGCCGCTCCTTCCGGTGAACGCTTTCGCGGGCAACATCTCGGCCTGGTCGGAGACGATTCTCGACAGGGACTGCGAGAAGGTGGTGAGCCCGATAGTGGGAGTGGACTTCGCCATCCGGATATCGGGCGACAGCATGGAGCCGGAGTTCAAGGACGCGTCGCTGATACTGATAAAGAAAATCGACGACAATTCCTTCATAGCCTGGGGCCATCCGATGATAATCGACACAACCAACGGGGTATTCTTCAAAAACGTCTACCCCTCGGCGCAGGGCGATAAATTCATCGAGGCGAGGAGCATCAATCCGAAATATCCGCCGCTTACGATACCGCTCGAATCAGTCTATGGACTATACCGGCTTGTCGGCAACCTGAACACATATTCATCATATTAAGGCGCAGGCATGTTGCAAGGCTCCGATATATTAAAAAATGGAGCGGAGAGCGGCTTGGCAGCCTGACAACAAGCAAAAGAAAATCAAACAAGGAAAATCATAACAAACAGACAATGGCAGAATATAATCACAAGGAAATCGAGTCCCGCTGGCAGCAGTACTGGCGAGAGAACCGTACGTTCAAGACAGAAACCGACAGCAGCCGCAAGAAATTCTACGTGCTCGACATGTTTCCCTATCCCTCGGGAGCGGGCCTTCACGTAGGCCACCCGCTGGGCTACATCGCGAGCGACATCTATGCCCGCTACAAGCGTCAGCAGGGCTTCAACGTGCTTCACCCGATGGGCTACGACGCCTACGGACTGCCCGCCGAGCAGTATGCCATCCAGACCGGCCAGCATCCGGAAAAGACCACCAACGACAACATAGCGCGCTACCGCGCCCAGCTCGACAAGATCGGCTTCTCGTTTGACTGGGACCGCGAGGTGCGCACGTGCGACCCGAAATATTACAAATGGACGCAATGGGCGTTCATGCAGATGTTTAACAGCTACTACGACAACAAGGCAGGCAAGGCCCGCCCGATAGCCGAGCTCATCGCTCACCTCGAGGCCAACGGCACCGAAGGACTCGACGCAGCCGAGACCAATCATCTGGAGCTGACCGCCGCGCAGTGGAACGCCATGAGCGAGCGCGAGCAGCGCGAGACGCTGATGAACTGGCGCATAGCTTTCCAGGGCGAGACGATGGTGAACTGGTGTCCGGAACTGGGCACGGTGCTTGCCAACGACGAAGTGTCGGAAGGCCTGAGCGTGCGCGGCGGCTACCCTGTGGAGCAGAAACTGATGCGGCAGTGGTGTCTGCGCGTGTCGGCCTACGCTCCGCGTCTGCTCGACGACCTCGACATGCTCAACTGGAGCGACTCGCTCAAGGAAACTCAGCGCAACTGGATAGGACGCAGCGAGGGCGCCGAGATGAAATTCCCGGTGAAGGATTCCGACCTCGAGCTTGAGATCTTCACCACCCGCGCCGACACCATCTTCGGAGTGACCTTCATGGTGCTGGCTCCGGAATCGGAATATGTGGCGCAGCTCACCACCCCCGCGCAGAAAGAGGCGGTGGAAAACTATCTCAACGAGGTGAAGCACAAGACTGAGCGCGAGCGCCAGATGGATAAGAAAGTGACCGGAGTGTTTACCGGAAGCTACGCTGTGAACCCGCTGAGCGGCAAGGAGATACCAGTATGGGTGAGCGACTACGTGCTTGCCGGCTACGGCACGGGCGCCATCATGGCAGTTCCGGCGCACGATTCGCGCGACTATGCCTTTGCCAAAAAATTCGGCCTCCCCATCATCCCGCTCATCGAGGGCGCCGACGTGTCGGAAGAAAGTTTTGACGCCAAGGAAGGCATCGTGACCAACTCCTGCGGTCCCGACCTCGACCTCAACGGGCTGACAGTGAAGGAAGCCATAGCCAAGACCAAGCAGCATATCTCGGAAAAAGGAATCGGACGCGTGAAGGTGAACTACCGCCTGCGCGACGCCATCTTCTCGCGTCAGCGCTATTGGGGCGAGCCCTTCCCGGTCTACTACAAAGACGGGGTGGCCTATCTGATGGAGGAGTCGGCGCTCCCGCTCCTGCTACCCGAGGTGAGCAGCTACAAGCCCACCCCCGACGGGGAGCCGCCGCTCGGACGTGCGGAAAACTGGAAAACGGCCGAAGGATACCCCATCGAGCTCTGCACCATGCCCGGCTTCGCCGGCAGCTCGGCCTACTACCTGCGATATATGGACCCGCACAACGACAATGCGCTCGTAGGACGTGAGGAAAATGAATACTGGCAGGATGTCGACCTCTATGTGGGAGGCGCCGAACATGCTACCGGCCACCTCATCTACAGCCGCTTCTGGAATAAATTCCTCTTCGACCTCGACCTCGTGGTGAGTCCGGAACCGTTCAAGAAGCTCGTGAACCAGGGCATGATACAGGGTCGCACCAACTTCGTATACCGCGTGAAAGGCACCAATCAGTATGTGAGCAAGGGGCTTGCCGACGGCTACGACGTGATGCCTATCCGCGTGGATGTCAACATGGTGAGCAACGACGTGCTCGACACCGAGGCCTTCCGCCGGTGGCGTCCCGACTTCGCCGATGCCGAGTTCATCCTGGAAGACGGCAAATACATCTGCGGCTATGCAGTGGAGAAAATGTCGAAGTCGATGTTCAACGTGGTGAATCCCGACGACATCGTGGAGCGTTACGGTGCCGACACGCTTCGCCTCTACGAGATGTTCCTCGGTCCGGTGGAGCAGTCGAAGCCGTGGGACACCAACGGCATCGACGGAGTGAACCGCTTCCTCCGCAAGCTCTGGAACATCTTCGAGAAGAGAAGCAACGCGGAGCGCGACGCGAAAGAGAAGAAAATCATGCACACGCTCATCAAGAAAGTGAGCCAGGACATAGAGAACTTCTCCTACAACACATCGGTGGCGGCCTTCATGATAGCTGTCAACGAGCTCGGAAAACTCGGCTCGGTGAGCTGCGAATCGATGGATGAGTTCGCCCGCCTTCTGGCTCCCTTCGCCCCTCACATCGCAGAGGAATTCTGGCATGGCCTCGGGCATGAGGGTAGCGTGTCGGCAAGCGAATGGCCGGCATGGAGCGAGGAAGCGCTGAAAGAAGACAGCGTGAAATATCCGGTGCAGTTCAACGGCAAGATGCGCTACAACATCGAAGTGCCTGCAGGCAGCGACAAAGCCGCGGTGGAAGCCGCCGCTCTTGCCGATCCGATGGCCGCCAAATGGCTCGAGGGAAAGACCCCGAAGAAGGTGATCGTGGTGCCGGGCCGCATCGTCAACATCGTGATCTGAAAGCAAAACGTAAGTTTTCCGCATTGAAGCGGAATGGAATAAAGCAGGGAGCCGGGAATCTTGATTGCCGGCTCTCTGCCTGATTAAGTGGCGTGAGGCGCCGTCGGGATGGCCTGTCTACAATAAGGGGCGGTCATATTTCGTTAATTGTAAGGTTATAATTGATTAAACAAAAGGATGACAGAACGACGGAAACTTGTGATGGCTACCAACAATGCCGGAAAACTCCGCGAGGCCCGCGCCATAGCCGGCGGGCGCCTTGAGATATTGAGTCTTGACGACATAGGCTACCATCAGGATATAGAAGAGACTGCCGACACACTGAGCGGCAACGCGCTGATAAAGGTGCGTGCCATCAAGGCTGTGACGGATCTCGATGTCTTCGCCGACGACACGGGGCTGATAGTGGATGCCCTCGACGGCGCACCCGGGGTACATACCGCCCGCTATGCCGGCGAGGCGTGCGATCCCGACGCCAACATGGACCTCCTGCTGAGGAATATGGAAGGGGTGGCCGACCGGAGGGCCCGGTTCGCCACGTGCATAGCCCTCTCGCACAACGGCGGGGAATATCTCTTTGAGGGCACAGCCGAGGGGAGCATAGCCCGGGAACGCAGCGGAAGCCACGGCTTCGGCTACGACCCTGTGTTCATATCGGAAGAGACGGGAAAATGCTTCGCCGAGATGAGCGATGAGGAAAAAAACGGAATCTCACACCGCGGACGCGCGCTGCGGGCCATGATGAAATGGCTCGGGGCACTGTGCGTGGCGCTGATGGCCATATTGCCGGCAAAGGCGGCTTCCTCGGCCGACTGGGCACTCTACAACACATTCGACGATAAGGTGGAATACGTGTTCGACACCGAATCGAAGACCTACTTCCTGGTGCAGGCGCAGGCCTACGACCCGGCGTCGGTCGACAACCAGGATAAACTCTGCTTTCTCTTCACCCTCGACAAGGAGAGCGATGAGCTGCGCCCCTACAACAGCCAGAACTTCCTGTCGGAGTCGCTGATACGCACTGCATACTATAATGCCGAGAAGCGGTATCTGCTGATAGTCTATAGCGACATGATGATCGACATGCTCTACGACAACGGCGACGTGTATCCCATTCATGCGCTGAAGAATTTCACGACTTCATCTACAAAGGAAGTGAGGTCGATATCGTTTGATCCGGCACGCAGCAGGGCGTATCTCGCCACCGATTTCGGATATGTGGAGATCAACGACGACAAGCATGAGGTGGCGGCAAGCGGCGTGTTCGGCCGTCCGATCGACCGCATGGTGAGGGCCGGCGACTTCCTGCTGGCAACGATGGACGGCAAACTCTACCGCGACGACATCGACTCCCCCAACAGGTTGCTTTCCGACTTCGTGGAGACCGACTGGGCCGGCGGCGACGAGGTGATGAACCTCGTGGCGCTCGGCACCGACCGCTGCCTGATGACGAAAAACAACGGCGGAAGCGAGGATTTTTATATCCTCACTTTCAGGCCGGGAACGGTGACGCCGGTGGCCACACCCATAGGTGGTCTCGGAGGCGCCTCGATAGTGGAAAACAAGCAGGGACTGCTTCTCGGACGCAACTCCCAGATAATAGGAATCGACCGCACCACAGGGGAGCGCGATGTGGTTAGCCGCCGGGCGGAAGACTACGCGGTGGCCGTGGGCTCGTGGGATATGCGCGACGTTTACTACATGAAGTCGCGCGAAGGATATTATTCGCTCCGCAGGGGGAGCGACGGAGGCTGGAGCGTGACGCGCGACGTGGCGCGTCCGGATGCTCCGGCAGCCTTCCGCAGCAACTTCATGCGCTATCTGCCCGACTACGGCATGATGGTGAACAGCCACGGCACCGACAGGAATTTCACCACGCACACCGCGCCCAACCCGATCTTGCTCTCATCGTGGAAAAACAACGTCTGGACGCCGCTCGGCGTGCCGTATCTGGCCGCCAACCAGCGCTTCCGGCTGGTGAATCCCTGCGGCTTCGCGCAGGATCCCGACAATCCCGACGTGTTTTATTTCGGGTCGGTGCTCAACGGCCTTCTGCGCTACAACGTGAAGGACTTCTCGTCGCTGCTCCATGTGACCCGCAGCAACGACACCCCCGACTATCCGGGCCACGTGTCGGCCCATGAGCCTTACTCGCGGTGGCCGACGGCATTTATAATGATGAATCCGCGTTTCGACAGGAACGGGAATCTGGTGGTGGCGCATATCAACACCAACGCCAAGGACGACAAATCATACACGGCTGAAATCTGGATGTGGACGCCGGAGAACCGCCGGGCATCCGTGTCGCCGGAAACCTACCGGCCTTTCAAGGCACTGAAAGTGAACGGCCCGACGCCGGCGAAGTCGGTGCTGGCCCTGCCGCTTGAGTCGGCTGCTGCGCGCAACATGGTGGTATATTTCGCGATAAACGACTACAACGAACCGTTTGCAGTCTACGACCATAACGGCACTCCCGAAGACGAGAACGACGACCGCCAGACGCTGCTGAGCTCGCTGCGCGACCAGGACGGCACCGTGAGCTACAACTACATTTATTGCGCCGTGGAAGACCCGCAGACCGGTCTGGTGTGGGTGGGCACCAACAACGGAGTGTTCACGATGAATCCGGCGCAGCAATTCAGCGAGGCAGGAGTGGTGAGCCGCATCAAGGTGAGCCGCAACGACGGGACATCGCTCGCCGACTATCTGCTCGACGGAATCGGGGTGAACGACATATCGATCGACGGCAGCGGCCGGAAATGGTTCTCACTCGGCGGAGGCGGCATTGTGTGCACGTCGGCCGACGGGCGGACCATACTTCAGGAAATCACATCAGACAACTCGATGCTTCCCTCCGACAACGTGTATGCGTCGGCCTACGACCCGTCGCGCAATTCGATGATGCTCTCCACCGAGGCCGGGCTCTGCGAATATTTCCTCAGCGGCAGCGCCGGAGGAGGCTCTGGGTCGAGTGTGAGGGCATATCCCAATCCGGTGAGACCGGACTACTACGGCTGGGTCACTATCGACGGCCTCGACGAGGACTGCATAGTGAAGATCACCGACTCGGCCGGCAACATAGTGCGCGAGCTCGGAAGCGCGTCGGGCGGTCAGGTGCAATGGGACGCCTGCAACTCACGGCTTGAAAAGGTGGCGAGCGGCGTCTATTTCGTGCTTGCCTCTTCGGGCCCCGGCGGAGGCAGCTTCAGCGAGAAGACAAAAATACTCGTGGTCAAAGACTGATGTTACCGACTCTCGCGATCAAATACCGATATTCGTGATAAAAAAACGATACCACAGATATTCGTAATCAAAGACAGATATGGGAAAGAACAAACTGCAGAAATTCGCGGACATAGCGGCAATGAAATGCGTGCTGGAATATCCGAGGCATATACTGATAGAGGAAGGGTTTCCCTACAAGGGAAGCTGGAACGGCGAATTTTTCCGTCGCCCCAATCCGATCACCCTCGAGCTCGGTTGCGGCAAGGGGGAATACACCGTGGGGCTCGCCCGCGCCAACCGCGACCGCAACCATGTGGGAGTGGACATCAAGGGGGCACGCCTCTGGAAAGGGGCCGGCGATGTGGAGCGCGAGGGGCTTGACAACGCGGCATTCCTGCGCACCGAGATAGAGCAGATAGAGCAATTTTTCGCTCCCGGCGAAGTGGACGAGATATGGATAACGTTTCCCGACCCTCAGATGCAGAAGGCTCGCAAGCGCCTCACGTCGTCTCGTTTTCTGAAATCCTACCGCACATTCCTGCGCCCAGGCGGAGTGGTTAACCTGAAGACCGACTCACCCTTCCTGTATGAATACACACGCAGGCTGGTGGAACTCAACGGCTTCGAGGTGCTGACCTGCACCGACGACCTCTATGGCAGCGGGCTTGCCGACCCCGTGGCCTCGATCAAGACCTTCTACGAGCAGCAGTGGCTCAGCCGCGGCAAGACCATCAAGCTGATATCGTTCAGGATAGGGGAGGGGGAGATAGCCGAGCCCGACTGCAGCGACCTTGAGAAAGACGACTATCACAGCGAATTCGGACGGCACGGTGGCAATTCCGGAGCGTGAATTGTTACTATCAATGTAGGGCCACGGCTTCCGCGCCCGGATGCGTGGAGCGCCGGCCTCCGTAAATATCATGGTAAACAATTAATATAGAAACAAATGGCTATATATCCAAAACTGATTCTCGATGCGCTGCGGAATGTGAAATATCCCGGCAATGGCAAGAATATAGTGGATCTCGGCATGGTGGAGGATGATATCAGGATCGACGGCAACAAGGTGTCGTTCTCGCTGATATTCGACCGTCCGACCGATCCTTTCATAAAGTCGGTGGTGAGGTCGGCCGAGGCCACACTTCCGGTGTTTGCCGATCCCGACATAGACGTGAAGGGCCGGATAGCTGTGAAATACCGCAGCGAGGCCCCGGCGCCGAAGCCTGAGAAGATGCTTCCCGGAGTGAAGAACATCATTGGGGTGAGCTCTGGCAAGGGCGGAGTAGGCAAATCGACTGTTGCCGCCAATCTGGCTATAGCGTTGGCTGCCAAGGGCTACAAGGTAGGCCTGCTCGACGCCGACATCTTCGGCCCGTCGATGCCCAAGATGTTTGGAGTGGAAGATGAGAAACTCTATATGGTGAATCAGGAAGGTCGCGACTGGATTGACCCTGTGGAGAAATATGGAGTGAAGATGCTTAGCATCGGATTTGTGGTAGACAAGGACAGCCCGGTGCTCTGGCGCGGCGGCATGGCCTCCAACGCGCTGAAGCAGCTGATAGGCGATGCGTGGTGGGGCGATCTGGACTATTTCCTGATCGATATGCCTCCCGGCACGAGCGACATACACCTGACGCTTGTGCAGACACTCGCCATCACGGGAGTGATAGTGGTCAGCACTCCGCAGGAAGTGGCGCTCGCCGATGCCCGCAAGGGAATAGGAATGTTCAGGAGCGACAAGATCAATGTGCCCATCCTCGGATTGGTGGAGAACATGGCATGGTTCACGCCCGCTCCGCATCCCGACGAGAAATACTACATCTTCGGCAACGGCGGCGCCGCCCGTCTGGCCGATGAGCTCGCAGTGCCGTTGCTGGCGCAGATACCGCTCGTGGCCGACATCTGCGAGAAAGCCGATTCCGGCATGCCCACGGCTGTGGAATGCACCGGCGGCGAAGTGTCGGAAAATCCGGAGGCCCGCGCTTTCTCCGACCTCGCCCAGCGGGTGGTGGAGGAATGCGACCGGCGCAACAGCAACCTGCCGCCCACAAAGGTGGTGGAGACGCATTAACGGGCAATTCATTCAAGTTTCGCAAGATCAACTTGAAGGTTATTAGGTTATAAGGTTAGTAACTAAACACGAAAAACTACAGCAATGTCAACAGCACAGGCAGAAAACACACGCAAGGTGACTACAAGCCGCCTGATGGAAATGAAACAGCGCGGAGAGAAAATCTCGATGCTCACATCCTACGACTACACATCGGCCAAGATAGTGGACGAGGCCGGAATGGACGTTATATTGGTGGGCGACTCAGCCTCCAACGTGATGGCGGGCAATATCACCACACTCCCCATCACTCTCGACCAGATGATATATCATGCCAAGTCGGTGATGAAGGCAGTGAAGCGCGCGCTGGTGGTGGTAGACCTTCCTTTCGGCACCTACCAGGGCAATTCGAAGGAGGCGCTCGCCTCTGCAATCAGGGTGATGAAGGAGAGCCATGCCGAAGCCCTGAAACTCGAGGGTGGCGCCGAGATAGCGGAGTCGATACAGCGTATACTTTGCGCCGGAATCCCGGTGATGGGTCATCTCGGACTCACTCCCCAGAGCATCAATAAATTCGGCACCTACAGCGTGAGGGCCAAGGAAGAGGCTGAGGCTGCAAAACTGCTTGAAGACGCCAAGAAACTCGAGGAGATAGGGTGTTTCGCCCTCGTGCTCGAGAAGATACCGGCCAAACTTGCAGAGAAAGTGGCATCGGAACTGAGCATACCGGTGATCGGCATCGGTGCCGGCGGCGGAGTCGACGGTCAGGTGCTCGTGATGCACGACATGCTCGGCCTCACGAAGGGCTTCTCGCCCCGCTTCCTGCGCAGATATGCCAACCTCGGCGATGTGATGACGGATGCCATCCAGCACTACATAGCCGACGTGAAGAGCTGCGACTTCCCCAATGAGAAAGAACAGTATTGACGCCATGTGTCGGAAACCCAACAGTTTGCGACACGCGGTCCGCACCATAGCCGCGGTCATCACCTGCATGGTGATGGCCGCGTTTGCGGCTTCATCGCAAACCAAACCTGCCGGAGCGCAAACCTCGACGGCCGGGAAGCCGGCGGATGGGGAGGCGCCGGGGCGGCCCATCATGGCTGTGGGATATGTGGAATCGTTCAGGCCGACAGTGCCCGACGCCAACATGTTTACCCATCTCATCTACGCCCATGCCGGATTTAATGAAGCGTGCGACGGGCTCGAGATTCCGAATCTTGCGAAACTGAAGCAACTGACCGGACTGAAGAAGGAAAACCCGGAGCTGAAGGTGGAGATAAGCGTGGCGAGCAGCCGGCGCGACGGATTTAGCGAGATGGCGGCCGACAAGAAAAAACGCAAGGCCTTCGCTGCAAGCGTAAGGGCGGTGCTCGACAGCCTGAATCTCGACGGGGTGAATCTCGACTGGGAATTTCCCGGCACTGAAAACGGGGGGCACACGGCCACGCCTGCCGACAGCCGCAACTACGTGAAGGTGGTGAAGGATATCCGCAAGGCCATAGGCAAGAAAAAGGAGATATCGTTCTATTCCTTCAACACGGGCGATTACATCGATTTCAAGGGGATGGTGCCCTACGTTGACCATGTGTATGTGTCGGGCTACAATCTCTCGGTGCCTCAGGAAGGAAAGCCGGCGTGGCATCAGAGTCCGCTCTATCCGAGCGCGAAACTCGGGGAGTGGAGCGTGAGCGGCGCGGTGGAGCGGCATCTTGGGCTGGGAGTGCCGCGCGAGAAGCTGCTGATAGGGATACCCTTCTACGGCAGGGGAAAATCACCGTTCCCTTCCTATGTGGCCTGCAGCGCCTTCGCTAAATACTCCGACGGTCTTCAGCAACTGTGGGACGACGAGGCAAAGGCACCCTATTATGCCGATAAGGATGGCAATCTTGTGCTGGGCTATGACGACCAACGCTCGATAGCGGCAAAGATCGACTTTATCAGGGAAAACGGACTGCCGGGCCTGTTTGTATGGAACTACGACACAGACTATGCCGACCACAGGCTCGGGCGCACGATAGAGAGGCTGCGCAAATGAACTAAAGGCAATCGCCTGAAATTCATCTCCAAAATCATCTTTAAAACCAAACTCATCTGAAATATGCACGACATGGAGTCAAAAATGCTTGAGGAAGCGGGAGTGAAACCGACATCAAACCGAATATTGGTGTTGAGATCGCTCCAAGAGGCCACCTCACCCAAAAGTCTGATAGAACTTGAGACGCAACTCGAGACGCTCGACCGGTCGAGCATACTTCGCGTGCTGACGTTGCTTTGCGAGCATGGGCTGGTGCACGTGATGGAAGACGGGCGCGGAGTGTCGAAATATGAGATGTGCCATGCGGGGCATCATGCCCATCATGACGCCCACGACCTGCATCATGCCCATTTCTATTGCGAGAAGTGCGACAAGGTGTATTGTCTGGAAGATGTCGAAGTGCCCGAAATCAATCTTCCCGAAGGCTTCGAGCTGAAGGGGGTGAACTTCATGCTCAAGGGAATATGCCGCGACTGCTCCCGCAAATGAGCGGCAAATCAGCAACCATCCATTGATGAAAACCGACATGATGATACAGATACTGACCAAAGCCGGCGCGTGGTTGCCGGCTGCCGTGGCTATGGCGCTGGCCGGATGCGGGGCACCGAAAGTGCCCGAAAGCAATGTGGAGCAATCGGAAAGCGCCGCCGTGTTGGTGCCGGACTATACGGGAGTGACTATCCCGCCCAACATAGCACCACTCAATTTCGAGATAGACATGCCGGGCGATGAATATGTGGTGAGGGTGAGCGGAGCCGGCGGCGCATCCCTGACAGAAGAGGGGAAGACCATAGAGTGGGATCCCGACGGCTGGCGCAATCTGCTTGCGGCATCAAAAGGGGGCGACCTCGACTATGAAGTCTATGTGCGCCGGGGAGAACGGTGGATATGCCATAAATTCAGCAACCATGTGGCGCCCGAGGAGATCGACCGGTATCTGAGCTACAGGCTGATCGAGCCCTCGTTTGAGCAATATTCGGCATTGAGCCTCAACCAGAGAGACCTCACTACGTTTGACGAGACAGTGATATGGAACAATCCCTCGCCCTGCGACGAGCGCCGCGGCTACTGCATCAACTGCCATGTGCCGCGCAACCAATATAAAGACCACACGTCGCTCTTCCACGTGAGGGGAAATACGGGCGGCACAATCATCATGAGCGGCGGGAAGATAGAGAAAGTGGACCTGAAGACCGACAGCACGCTCTCGGCCGGAGTGTATCCCTCATGGCATCCGACGCTCGACCTTATAGCCTTCTCCACCAACGAGACAATCCAGACATTTCCCGGCAAGGGAAGCCAGCGCGTTGAGGTGCTCGACAAGGCATCCGACCTGATACTCTACGATGTGGCGCGGCATGAGGTGAGCAACATATCGGCCGATCCGCAACTGCTCGAGACGTATCCCTGCTGGTCGGCCGACGGGAAACGTATTTACTACTCCGTGGGGCGGTATCCCGAGGGGGTGACAGGCGAGAATATCCATTACCATTGGGGCGAGATGCGCTACGACATAGTGAGCCGTGATTTCGACATGGCCGACCGAAGATTCTCGGAGGCCGATACCGTGGTGTGGGCTTCGGGAGAAGGGAAGAGCGCCCTGCTGCCGAGGATATCGCCCGACGGGCGGTATCTTCTCTATTGTAAGGCGCCGTTCGGCTCATTCCACATCTGGCATAAAGACAGCGACCTGCACGTCGTGGACCTCCGGAGCGGAGCGGACCGTGAGCTGGCCAACGCCAACAGCAGCGAGGCCGAGAGCTATCATTCGTGGTCGTCGGAGTCGCGCTGGATAGTGTTCAGCTCGCGTCGCGACGACGGAAGCTACACACGCCCCTACATAGCTTATATCGATGGCAACGGATGCGACCGGAAGGCATTTGTGGTGCCGCAGAAATCGCCGCGCCACTACGATGAGCAGATGAAATCATACAACGTTCCGGAATTAATGAGCGAGCCCTTCGCCTTCAGCCGCAGCGATATCCTTCCCAGCATAAGGAGCGGCGCGGAGCCGGCGGCGTTCAAGCCGGCGAAATAAGGCAGGAGGTGTTCATGTCGGTGAGATAAGGCAGGTGGCGTTCAAGGAGGGGAGATAAGGCCGGCGCATGTCACTGCCGGAGGCCGCGAATGGCGTGGAATTCCTCGTTGGAATCTATCAGCGCAGGATTTTCGATGTATCGCTCCATTTCTTTTGCCCATCGGCGATGGAACATGGTGCGCAGCAGGATGTCGTTGTATTTCTTCGCGAGGCGGATGTCGCCGTCGACCAGGGCGTTTTTCACCATGTATTTCAGGAAGAAAGCTCGTTTGCCATACTGCACGGTGTGCTCCATACACCAGCGGTAGGACCTGTTGTTCTCCCCGGTGTAGTAATTTACGGGCACGTCCACGAATACCGACATTGTGAAGCTTTCGTTGTGGCGTCCGTCGGCCGGTTTGGGCGAGAACTTCGGCAGTTTCACCGTTGGGCGTCCCTGACTTGCGTTGGCAAGATTGTTGATCACGAGCATTGTGTAGTTGGGTTCTTCGCGAAGCCGGCCCATCATGTTGGATATGCCCTGCCAGTTGTGGCTGTCGATGAAGCGCATCATGAGCACCGAAGCCCTCAGCTGCTCGCTCTTGTGGTCGGCGCGCACCACCCATGCCATGGTGAGCAGGACGAGGATACCGCTTATCCATGCCGTAAGCCTCGACCGGTGGGTCGGCTTCACGCATCCGATGATGCCGAGCACAAGCAACCATTCCGAAGCGATTACGAAAGGCAGCCAGAGATAGATGTCGAACGATTCGAACAGCAGTTCGGGCAGTCCCTTGAGGAGCAGGTAGTCGTTGTCGACCGTGTTGCCGTGCCAGTACAGGTAGTAAAGCTGCGGGGTCTCGGCAATCACGAAAACGGTGATGACGGCGGCCGCCAGTTTCCAGTAGTCCTTACACCGGAACACGTCGGCAATCATCATGACAATGCAAACGGCGGCTGCGAGCAGGGAGTAGAATCCGGCGAGGGAATAAGTGAGGGTGATGAGTGCCGGTACGAAGAGCGAGAGTTTTCCGGCCCTCTCCGACAACCTGTAGAGCCAAATCATGGCTACGGCGAAGAGATAGCCGAGAGTGTTGGAGAAGATGTAGCCGGGGGTCTTGAGGGTTAGCCATGCCTCGTCGAGCTGCACTATGGAGGCGAGCATGGCAAGAGGCACAATGAGGCTGAGCGGGGCGGATTGCTTCCTGAGATGGAACGCCTTGCAGGAGATCCACGCAAGGAGCAGCCAGAGCGCGATGAGCGTCAGGCTTCCGAGGGTGGGATAATACATCAGCTGGGTGAGCCATGTGCCGGCGTAGCGGAGGAGGCCGCCGGGATAGTAGCAAAACGAGCGGAAGAAGAAGCCTGTAGGCTCGAAGAGCGACATCTCGTCATACCAGCGGAGCATGTATCCGTTGCGCATGGCGAGCATGAAGTAGGCGAAAAGGATGAAGGCGGCGGTGGCGGCGTTGCCAAGCGTCAGGTATTTCCTCAGGTTGGTCATGATAGGGAAATGTGAAAGAAATCCGTCCCGGCTCGATGGAGGGGCGGAGGTGATAAAAAGGGATGGAGGTGATAAAAAGAAGAGTCCACGTTTTTATAACGTGGACTCATGCGATATAGTTTCGGACGTATCAGTCGATTTTGACGTTTTTCACTCCGTCGCCGTAAGTGATTTTCTCGCCGGGCACATCGACGGTGACGTTTTTCATGGTCAGGCCGTCTACATGGTTGAGGGTGAAACCCTTGTCGGCGCGGAAGCGGGAGTTTTCTATCACCACATTCTTCATCGGCATTTCGGGGAGGCCATTGAAGAGGGCGGCGCGTGCAGCGCTGCGGCATGTCACGTTGTTGATGAAGATGTTGCGGAAGGAAGGGGTCTCCTCGGTGACGGGAGGCACGGGGGCGCCGGGCTTGATGCCGTAGTAGAGGTCGAATATGAGGGCGTCGCCGGGAATGTCGGTCATCTTGATGTTGTCGATGTAGATGTTCTCCACTACGCCGCCGCGTCCGCGTGTTGACTTGAAGCGGAGGCCGACATCAGTGCCGATGAAGAGGCAGTTGCGGGCCACGATGTCCTTGCATCCACCCGACATCTCGCTGCCGATCACGAATCCGCCATGGCCATGATATACGGTGCAGCCCTCGATGAGCACGTTCGAGGAGGGGATGCCGCGTTCGCGTCCGTCCTTGTCCTTGCCGCTCTTGAGGCAGATGGCGTCGTCGCCTACGTCGAAGCTGCTGTTGAGCAGGAGCACTCCGGTGCAGGATTCGATGTCGATGCCGTCACCGTTTTGCGCATACCAGGGGTTGCGGATGTTTACATTGTCGATGATGAGGTTCTCACAGAGGAGAGGGTGTACGTTCCAAGCCGGGGAGTTCTCGAAAGTGACGCCCTGCAGCAACACGTTTTTGCATCCGATGAAGGATACGAGCACTGGGCGGAGGAAGTCGTGGGCTATCTTGGTTGCCTCCGGGTCGCCGGCGTGGATCTTCGGCCAGAGCTCATTGGAGTGTTCATGGGCGTATTTGTGAGCCTCGTTGGGAAACCAGAGGTCGCCTTTCTCGTTGGTGACGCCTTTCTTGCAGAGGTTTTTCCACTGGCTGTCGGTCATCTTCATCCGTTTCACGGGGCGCCAGCACTGTCCGTTGCCGTTGATGGTGCCTTCGCCGGTCACGGCGATGTTGGAGCATCCGCGGGCGGAGAGCGGCGACATGCAGCGGTAGGTCTTCAGCCCTTCCCAGTCGGATTTCATCACCGGATAGTCGCTGAGGTTCTCGCTGAAGAGAAGAAGCGCACCGCGTTCGAGGTGAAGCTCGATGTTGCTGGCGAATTCGATGGGCCCGGTATACCAGATGCCGGCCGGCACTATGAGGCGTCCGCCTCCTTTGTCGGAAAGATGTCTGATTGCTTTTGCGAAAGCCTCGGTGTTGAGTGTCACGCCGTCGTCGACGCCGCCGAAATCCTTGATGGAAACTCGGGTTTCGGGAATCACGACGTCAGTCACCTGGCGGATATTCACCGGGAGGTCTTTGTAGTACTTGCTGTAGTCGGTGGCAGAGGCCGTGAGCGACGCCATGCAGATGGCGGCAGCGGCCAAGGCCGCGGAGCGGATGTATTTGATCATGATTAATTAGGTTGTTTCAAGTTTACATCCGCAAATTTAGCAATTATTCCCCGAATGTGCAAATCAGCGCCTGTTTATTCAGACGTGTTGTTAGCGGGGATGTTGTGCTGTGGTGTGATTGCGCTGTTCTACGTTTTTGTCGTTTTCTTTGTAAAAATAGCAGAATATGTTTTATAACATAAAACAAAAAGTTGTTGGAATAAAAAAATATTCTAGTTTTGTAAACTAACAATAAAATCACTATATTATGTCTCGGTCAATATCTTTAACAACAGCATTCCTTCTGGTCGCGGTATTTATGGCGCATGGAGAGGAAGTCAATGACAGCATCAAGACCACATCTCTCGACGAAGTGGTTGTCACGGCCGAGAATATCTCCCGACAAGGAGACCATCTCGTTATCGTGCCTACAAAAAACCAGAAGGATCATTCACCGACAGGATATGCCCTTCTGTATAATCTGATGATACCGGGATTGACGATAGGAGGTAACGGGTCGGTGTCAACAATGGGGATGAATACCGGGCTATATATCAACGGTCAGCCGGCTGATGTGCAGGATATAGTTTTCCTGAGGTCTAACGAAGTGGAGAAAGTGGAGCTTTATGACTTTCCGACAGGGAAGTATTCTAAAGACATGATGGCCTTGAATTTCATCGTAAGGCAGTATGAATACGGAGGTTATGTCCATGTTTTAGGCCAGCAGTCGTTGGGGGTCAACACGGGGAATTATATGGCATCGGCATCACTGAGTAGAAATTCCACCACCTACTCCGTTTTCGGAGGTTTTAATTATTCAGACCTTAATAATATCCAAGACTATTCGCTGGAAGAGTATTCGTTGGCCGACAGGAAAGTTTTCAGGGAAACATCTTCCGTTCAGAAACTCAGCAATAACAATGAGTATGTTCAGTTTCGGATAAAGCATCAGCGGCCAGACAAGTATTTGGTCGGGAAAGTGTCGCTGGTCGGAAACAATCTTCCCTCTTCACACTCGCAGGGCACAGTGCTTGTCGACGGCATGGATTCAGGATCGTCAAGCAGTTCAACAACCTCCAGATCCATCTCACCTAAAATAGATTTAGGCGGAGAGTTCTCTATAAATCAAGCCGGTACGCTCACATGGGGCGTTCACGGTCTATATTCCCACAATAAGTATGACAGGTTGTATTCGGAATCATCGGAAGAATACCTAACCAAAGGCCGTGAGGACGCCTCAAGAGCAGATGCCAGTGTGATATATACACACAATATCGGCAAGGGCAAACTCACTGCGCAATTATCCAACCATTATAATTCATACAGGACAGACTACTCCGGATATTACGATTCCACGGAACATTTATGGAAAAACGAGGCTTTGGCTTTTTTGAGCTATAATTATCCGTTCAGCGATAAGATGTCGTTGCAGACCCGTATTGGTGTGGACTGGTATCAATACAGGCTGAGTGGTTTCCCTAAGTTCAATACATGGAATCCGCGCCTGAATCTCAGTCTCAACAGAAACATAGGGAGGAGCATGCTGTCCTGGTCGTTCATGCTTGCAAACTCAAACACCGATATCGATGTCATAAATAATGCTGAAATCCAGATAAATCCTTTTTTGATACGCAAGGGTAATCCGAATTTGCGAAAATCATACGACATCGATACATATCTGTATTATTCGCTCCCTGTCAGGAAGGTTAATATCACGGCTACGGTGCGATACCAGTTTACGAAGAATCCGTTGACCTACAGTTATGAGCAGGGTGACAACGCAGTGATACAGACGTTCGAAAGCATGGGATCCAATTACGAGGCAACGGCTATTGTCGGTGCGACCTGGCAACCAAATTCAAAACTTGCATTGACCGGTGACGTCAGATGGCGTTATACCCGGATTGATCTTCTTGACAGGCCTCATAATGCCAATATTACCGGGAATTGCGCCCTGCAATGGTATGTCGGGAATTTTCAGTTGAGCTCCGGCATAAACCTTGCATCTACTACGCTGAATAAATATTCATTTGTAAAGATTCATTCCCCTTTCAACTATAGTTTTTCGGCTTCGTATTCCCATAAGAACTTAATAGCTTCAGCTTCGATCAGCTCTCCATTCGGGAAACGCAGTATAAAATACAGTCTGTCTTCTCCGTATTATTCATTCAACAACCGGATGCTTAGTCATCAGAACTACAGATACGCCACTTTTTCTCTGTCGTATTTATTTGAATTCGGTAGAAAAACGGAATATTCAAAACCTGAAATAGATACTGAGTATAGCAGCTCCATGCTCAGGGAATGCTGACTGTCGGTCTCGCTTCGCCCCGGAACTTTTTAAGATTGAGCGCAGAAGCTGATTCCCCGGCTGCCTTTCGGCATTGCTGGGGAATCAGCGCGTATGGCCGCGGATGCGTTAAGCCCCCAATGCGGTGGCGGAGGGCTTTATCTGACTATTATTTTGCGGCGGGAGGGGAGCGTATGTTGGAAAAATATTGGGGGCGGTGGGTGAGGTTAGAGAAATTTTTTATAATTTTGCAGAATGGGGAGGGATACATCAAATTTTAATCGGAACTGAAACTATAGTCGGAACTGAAAATTTTAAGCGGGACTGAGATTTGATAATCGGAACTGAAAAATTTTTTAAGCAGAACTGAAATATACCATGAAACTGAGAAAAGTATTTATTTTGCTGATGGTGATGGCCGGCGCGCTGCAGCTTGGCGCGGAAAACTATCCCTACCGCAGCGATGTGCTGTGGGTGACAGTGCCAGACCATGCCGACTGGCTCTACAAAACAGGTGAAAATGCTACGGTCGACGTGCAGCTGTATAAGTATGGCGTGCCGGTAGACGATGTGGTGCTTGAATATGCCATCGGCGGCGACATGATGCCGGCCGACACAAAGGGCACCACGACTCTTAAAAACGGAAAGGCGACGGTGGAGATCGGCACGATGAAAACCCCCGGTTTCCGCGACTGCGTGCTGACGGCTACAGTGGGGGGAGTGAAGACGACGCATCATGTGAAGGTGGGTTTCTCGCCTGAGAAGATAGAACCATACACCGCGATGCCGACCGACTTCGACGCTTTCTGGCAGAAAAACAAGGAGGATCTTGCCAAAGTGCCTCTCAGCTACACGCTTACTCCGGCACCTCAATATTCCACCGACAAGATGGACTGCCAGCTCGTGAAACTGATCACCACGGCGCAGGGGCAGAGCATCTACGGCTATCTGTTTGTCCCGAAGGGTGCTGAGGCCGGGTCGTGCCCGATAGTGGTTTGTCCTCCGGGTGCCGGCATAAAGACCATCAAGGAGCCGCTACGCCACCGGTATTATGGCGAAAACGGGTGCATACGTTTCGAGATGGAGATACACGGGCTGAATCCGGAGATGACGGAGCAGGAATTCAAGGAAATAAGCGCGGCTTTCGGCACGCGGGCCAACGGATATCTCTACAATGGCCTCGACGACAAGGATAATTACTATATGAAACGCGTATACACGGGACTGGTGAGGGCTGTCGATTTCCTGACCACACTTCCGGAATGGGACGGGAAGAATGTGGCGATGCAGGGAGGCAGCCAAGGCGGAGCGCTGGCGATAGTAGGAGCGGCGCTCGACCCGCGGGTGACGCAATGCGTGGCCAACCATCCGGCGCTCAGCGACATGGCAGGCTACAAGGCAGGCCGTGCGGGCGGCTACCCGCACGTGTTCCGTCTCGACGGGATGGATAAGCCCGACAAACTGAACACGCTCGCCTACTACGACGTGGTGAACTTTGCCAGAAGGGTGCAGTGTCCGGTGTATATGACATGGGGATATAACGACAACACCTGTCCGCCTACGACGAGCTATGCCGTCTACAACGTGATCAGCTCGCCGAAAGAGGCTCTGATCACGCCAATCAACGAGCACTGGACATCGGAAGCCACCGAGCGCGGGCATCTCGACTGGATCATGCGCCATCTGAAATGAAGCCGGCATGCAAGGCATCGGCAGAAAAAGCACGCACGCTAAGAAACACGCAGGCGAAGAAAGAAAAAGAATGATGTTTTGCATTTTGCGGCTTAATTGTTTGGCTAATTAGCGGAAAAATTTGTATCTTTGCAAGTTGAAAAATGCAGACTCAGGGCAATCGCTCAGGCCCTGGGCTGGATTTGTCGACGTATATATATGTAAATTAATAAAATAACAATAAACAAAGAACAACAAAATGCAGAACAAAGGCTTTATCAGTACGATTGCCGTGCTTTTGGTGCTCATTTGCGGATTCTACATTTCGTTCTCATTCGTGACCTCACACTATGAGAAACTTGCCGATGAATACGCAGCGAAGGCAGCAGGCACGACAGACGTAACCAATGATGTCTACAAACAGAGTCTGAAACAGTATAACGACTCTATCGACAAGGAAAAGGTATACCTGGGCTATACCTACAACCAGGTACGCCAGATGGAAATCGGTCTGGGTCTGGACCTGAAGGGTGGTATGAACGTGGTGCTCGAGATTTCGGTGCCCGACATTCTACGCCAGTATGCCGCAGGCGAGAGCCAGCTGAAGGAAATCAACTCGGCGATCGACAAAGCGAAGGCAGCAGGTGCGAAGACATCTGATAAAGACTTTGTGAATAAGGTAGCATCTTATTTCCAGCCGGGCACCATGGTTTCGCTCTTCACCCGCGAAGGCGAATACATGGGCAAGATCAAGAGCGGCGCCTCCAACGGCGAGGTAACAGCGGCTCTCAACGACCAGATCGACAGCCAGGTTGACGCTGCATTCAACATATTCCGCACCCGTATCGACCAGTTCGGTGTGGTTGCTCCCAACATCCAGAAGCTTCAGGACAAGAAGGGCCAGATCCTTCTCGAGCTCCCGGGCGTGAAGGAGCCGGAGCGTGTGACCGACCTTCTGAAGTCGAGCGCCAACCTCGAATTCTTCGAAGTATATAAATATGAGGAGATCGCAGCCGACCTGAACAACTTCGCGATGACTTACGCCGCACAGGACACTGTGAACCACCTCAACCTCATCCAGCTTCTCGGCGGCGCACAGCGCAACGGCAGCCCGGTAATCGGTTTCGTGGCTCCCGCCAACCGCGCTCTTGTTGACTCGATCCTCAACAGCCCGCTTGCAAAGCAGAAACTCCCCAGCGACTTCAGCGCAGTGTGGGAAGTGAAGGCAGTGGATGTGCCGGTGGCTGACGCACAGGGCAATCCCGTGATGAAGGGCAACGGCGAATACAAGACCACTCCCTACTGGCAACTCGTGGCTCTCAAGGGCGAGGCCGCTCTTGAAGGCGACGCAGTGACAAGCGCATCTTCCGAATTCGACAACATGCGCGGCAACACCGTCAACATGCGCATGAACGACCGTGGCGCCCGCGAATGGGCCACCATCACACGCAACAATATCGGCCGCCCCATCGCGATCGTGCTCGACGAGCGTGTGTATTCCTATCCCAACGTAAACAATGAGATCACCGGCGGAAGCTCGGAAATCACCGGCAACTTCACTCCCGAAGAGGCCAACGACCTTGCCAACGTGCTGAAATCTGGCAAGATGAGTGCGAAGGTAGACGTAGTGAGCAATAACGTTATCGGCCCGAGCCTCGGCGCCGAAGCAATCCAGCAGGGCTTCATCTCCTTCATCGTGGCTCTCGTGCTGCTGATGATCTTCATGATCGCCATCTACGGTGTGATTCCGGGTCTGGTGGCCAACGTGGGTCTGATGCTCAACCTCTACTTCACTCTCGGCATCCTTGCATCGCTGCAGGCAGTGCTGACGCTTTCCGGTATCGCCGGTATCGTGCTCGCGCTGGGTATGGCAGTCGACGCCAACGTGCTTATCTTCGAACGCACGAAGGAGGAACTGAAAGCCGGCAAGAAACTGCGCCAGGCTATTTCGGAAGGCTACAGCAACGCATTCTCCGCGATCTTTGACTCCAACCTCACCTCGATCATCACAGGCGTGATCCTTCTGCTCTTCGGCAGCGGCCCGATCAAGGGCTTTGCCACCACTCTCATCATCGGCCTTGTATGCTCGTTCTTCACAGCAGTGTTCCTTACCCGCATCGCGTTTGAACTCATCACAGCCAACGGACGTTGCGCCAACATGACTTTCGACACCGGCCTGAGCCGCAACCTCTTCGCCGGCACCAAGTTCAACTTCCTCGGCAGCACCAAGAAGGCAGCCTTCGTATGGGGCTTCCTCATCCTGATCTCGGTGATCTCGCTCGTGGTTAGAGGCATGAATCAGGGTATCGACTTCTCGGGCGGCCGCAACTACGTGGTGCAGTTTGACAAGGACGTGAACCCCACCGACATCCAGACCCGTCTGCTCGGCCAGCTGCAGGAAGCAGCCGACGACAAGACAGTCAGCGTGGGCGTCATCACAATCGACGACAACACCAAGGTGCGTATCTCGACCAACTATAAGATCAGCGACGAGACCGAAGGCGTTGAAAATGAAATCACCGAGCTTCTCTACAAGGGCCTTATCCCGGAACTTACCGACGCCCAGGGCAAGGTGATGGATCAGAACTCCTTCTCGGTGTCGGATGAAAGCCGCGGCATCATCTCGATCCAGAAAGTGGGTCCGTCGGTGGCCGACGACATGAAGAGAGACGCCTACTGGGCAGTGTCGATCGCAGTGCTCTGTATGTTCCTCTACATCCTGCTCCGATTCCGCAACATCGCGTTCTCGGTGGGTGCCGTATGTGCAGTGGCGCTGACAGCCTTCCTCATCGTAGGCTTCTACTCGCTCTGCTGGGGCTTCCTTCCCTTCTCGATGGAGATCGACCAGGCGTTTATCGCAGCCGTGCTGACCATCATCGGTTATCAGATCAACGACACCGTGGTGGTATTCGACCGAATCCGCGAGATGATGAAGGTGTATCCGAAGGAAGACCGCTATGTGACTTTCAACAAGTCGCTCAACCAGACTCTTACGCGTACGATCATGACCTCGTTCTCGACCCTTCTGGTGCTCCTCTGCATCTTCTTCCTCGGCGGCGACACCATCCGTTCGTTCACATTCGCAATGATCTACGGCGTGGTAGTAGGTACGTTCTGCTCGCTCTTCTGCGCGGCACCGGTAGCCTACAGCATCCTTAAGAAATCGCTTGCGAAGCAGAACCAGAAAGAGGCAGCAGCCGGTCCGGCCCTGCAGGGCAACCGTCGCTTCAACTGATAGGCAAAACAGACAAGAAAAGCAATAATCTCTATAGAAGCCCTCCGGCGCCCGTCGGGGGGCTTCATTGATACTGATGAACGCAGCAAACGGAAGGATAGCAAAAAACACCGGGGTGCTATATTTCAGGTTGATCTTCCTCACGTTGATCAATATCTACACGGTGAGAGTGACATTCGACGCGCTCGGCGATGTAGACTATGGCATCTATAATGTGGTGGCGAGTGTGGTGGCGTCGCTGTCGATACTGACGGGAGCCATGACCTCGGCGTCGCAACGTTTTCTTTCGTTTCATCTCGGGAAGGAAGACCACGTCGGCTACAGCCACACTTTCACGCTGCTTCTGCTCGCATTCCTCGCGTTGTCGGGGATAGTGGTGGCGGTAGGCGAGATATTGGGTTATTTCTTCGTGGAGCATTGGCTCAAACTGCCTGCCGACCGCATCACGGCCTCCTACTGGGTGTATCAGTCGTCGCTGGTGGCGCTCGTCTTCAGCCTGCTGACGATACCCTACAACAGTTCGATAGTGGCCAATGAGCGGATGGGCGTCTTCGGCGCCCTGAGCGTGGTGGAAGGCTTGCTTCGGCTCGGGATAGCATTCCTGATCGCGGCCTATCTCGGCGACCGTCTCGAGCTCTACGCGGTGCTGATGGCAGTGGTGAGCCTGATAGTGCTGTTGCTGACGGTGTGGTATTGCCACCGGAAGATACGCTACTGCAAATATGTGTGGAAGTGGGACCGCTCCATCTTCATGCAGCTTTCCGCCTACACGGGGTGGAACCTCTTTGGCTCGGTGTCGAGCATGCTTGCCAACCAGGGGCAGGCCGTTCTGCTCAACATATTTTTCGGCCCGGTGGTGAATGCCGCCAAGGCGATAGCCGACAGGATACAGCATGTGGTGAACGGATTCTCCATCAATCTCTACATGGCGATGAGTCCGCAGATAGTGAAATCGTATGCAGCGGAAGACTACCGCCGGGCGATGAACCTTGTGATAAAGACATCGAAGCTTTCGTTTCTGCTCATATACGTGCTGTCGTTTCCGATGCTGTGCAATCTCGACGGGCTGCTGCGGCTCTGGCTGAATCCGGAGGACGTTACGCCCGACATGATAGGGTTTTGCAAGCTGATGCTGCTCTACTGCATGATACTGACGCTTGAGCAACCGGTGACCCGCATCATCCAGGCCACGGGCGATATCAAGCGCTACCAGATATCGGTGGGAGTGCTCACGCTCAGTTACATCCCTGTGGCGGCGCTTGTGCTGGCGCTGGGCGGCTCGGCGGTGATGTCGCTTGTGGTGCTGATGGCCATCATGGCCGTGGCGCAGGTGGTGAGGATAGTGGTGGCCCACGGACAGGTGGGCCTTGACTATGGCGAATATATGCGCACGGTGGTGTATTGCATAGCGCGGGTGTCGGTGATAGCCGTTCCGCTCTATTGGTATATCTCCGGGAATCAGGACGTGGCATCATGGCAGGCCATAATAGCGCGCACGATAGTGGCGGGCGCCTTCGGGGTCGGGATAGCCATAATCATCGGTCTTGACGGCAGCGACCGGAGAATGATAAGAGAAATGATCAACAAGAAAATTGGCAGATAATGTGGAATTTATTTAAGATAGTAAATTTTTTCTGGCTGTTGGCATCGACCTATATGTGGCCGACGGCACTCTTCAATCTCGGTCCGCTGCTGATACCGATCAATATCCTTATGCTGCTCTGCATCACGATGCTTCCGATTCAGATAAAGTTTGACAAGAAGATCGGGTTCGTGATGGCCGCGATAGTGGCGATAGTGCTCTGGTATATATGGATCGACGGATTGGTGATGGGAGTGGTGATATTGCTACAGTATCTGCCGGTGCTGTTCCTGTTGCAGCTGCCCTACGGATATCTGAAAGACTTGTTGCATTTCAGTACCAAATGGCTTGCCATCCTGCTTATACCGGCGATATTGCTCTACTGGGTGCTTCTGGTGGTGGACCTGCCGTCGTTCGGACTGTTTGTGCACCCGACGTATAAGCCGTATATGAACTACATCTTCTACATCAAGACAACGTTTGACTACGGCACATTCGAGCGCTTCAACGCCTTCTTCCTTGAGCCGGGTCACCTGGCACTGCTCTGCACCTTCATCCTGATGGCCAACAAATACCGCTTCAAGGAGTGCAAATGGCTGATAGTACTGGCCGTGTGTATCATCTTCTCGTTCTCGCTGGCCGGATATCTGCTTGCATTCCTCGGCTTCATATTGCTCAAGATCAACACTCTGGGCAAGGTGATGGCAGTGGCGGCTGCCACGGTGGTGGCCGTGGTGGTGTTTCAGAACTTCGTCGGGGAGGACAATGCGGTCAATGAGTTGATCATTAGCCGTCTGGAGTATGACGAGAGCAAAGGCATCAAGGGCAACAACCGAGTGGACAGCAACACCGACTATGTATTCGACAAGGCGGTGGATAAGGGCGACACGATGTCGGGCGTGAAATACAAGACCAACATGGACCTCATATCGGGAGCCGGCTTCAAGATCTATATAATCCATTACGGGCTTGTGGGCACTATTCTCTCGCTGCTGCTCTATCTGGCGCTGATACCGAAGTCGCCTGACCGGGTGTATACGGCCATATTCCTGACAGTGCTGATACTCTGCTTCATGCAGCGTGCCTATCCGGAATGGTATTCATGGCTGTATTGCTATGTGTCGGGAATTTATCTTGCGAAGGGGGAAAAAGATGAAAAAATATTGATGTCATGAACTTGATCGAGGTGATAGAGGTAATATTGATTGCCGTATTGGTATTGAATTGGAAATGGATCGGCTTCGTGCTGTTCTTTCCATTGGCAAGGATGCAGTCGGCCCGTGAGCGGGCGCGATATGCGTCGGAGCAGGAGGGGAAGAGTCCGCGCAGCGGTGTAGGAGAAGAGACTTCCGAGCCGGAGTGCGCTCCTCAGGCATCGCGCGGCATCAAATCGCTCATAGCTCCGCTGGCGCAGGGATATATAAGATGGATGACGTATGAAACCGGCAAATTGCCGTCGCATCATCTGCGCAATTTCATCTACAGGCATGTCCTTCTTGTTGATCTTGCGGAGAAGGCCACAATCTATCATGGCGCCGATATCCGTTCGGGCGCGAAACTGCACATAGGGAAGGGTAGCATCATAGGCGACAACTCCGTGCTCGACGCGCGCAACGGGATAGAGATAGGGCGAGATGTCAATTTCTCGAGCGGCGTGCAGATCTGGACCGAACAGCACTCTCACGCCGACCCCTATTTCAGATGCCTCAGCGACCGGAGCTACCGGGTGAGGGTGGAAGACCACGCATGGATTGGGCCGCGGGTGATAGTGCTTCATTCGGTGACGATAGGCAAGGGCGCTGTTGTCGCGGCGGGGGCCGTGGTGACGAAAGATGTGGAGCCATACTCGATAGTGGCCGGCATCCCGGCGAGAAAGATAGGGGAGAGGAATCATGATTTGAGATATGAATTGAAAGGCGAGCACCTGTCGTTCTTATAAGAGTAAGAGCCCTGTCGTTCTTATACGTTCAATACGTTCTTATGGAGGTATGATTTTATAGAGGTATGAAAAGAAGATTGATCATAATGATTCTCTATACGCCCCTGTATCTGTTTTTCATGATGCACGGGACGAGGATATTGCGGCGCGAGGTCGGCGACTGGCTTAAGGTGTTGCCGCTTCCCGACTGGCAAGGATGCTACACCGGAGCGATCGAACTGATGAGCCGCTTCCCGGAGTTCATATTCCTGTTGTATTACCGCTACGGCATCAATGAGTTCAACCCGATAAGGCTCATCTACCGTGCGCAGCAGATGTCGATGACATGCCCGAAAGTGGGCGAGGGCCTCGTGATCCAGCATGGGTTCGGGACTCGGATCGGCTGCGCGGAGATGGGAAGGAACTGCCAGGTGTGGCAGGGAGTGACGATAGGCAAGAAGAAAAGCGGCATCGACGAGCCGCGTCCGGTGATTGGCAACAATGTGAAGATATGTGCCAACGCGATGGTACTGGGCGGAATAACGATAGGCGATGGCGCCACGATAGGAGCCGCTTCGGTGGTGCTGAAATCAGTGCCGGCGGGGGCAGTCGTGGCTGGCAATCCGGCGCGTATCATCCGCGGGCCCGGCGCTGAAAAGGGCGGCGGAAAAGAGGAAGCATGAAAAAAAGGGAAGAGGGAAAGAATGAAACAATAAAGAAGCATAACGAAACGTTGTTTTAATGGCGTGGCATATCCGTATGCCCGCAGAGAAGATAGATTTTATAATCCGACATGATAAAAGTAGCCATAGTGGGAATCCAGGGGGTTCCCGCGACATACGGCGGATTTGAAAGCCTTGTAGACAATCTTCTGGGAGATAACTGCCCTGAAGATGTGAAATATACAGTATTCTGTTCGGGAAAGGACATGCCGGAGAGGCTTCCCGAATACAAGGGTGCTACGCTGAAGTACATACCGTTGAAAGCCAACGGTATCCAGTCGGTGCCCTACGATGTCGTATCCATGTGCCGATGCCTGAAGGGATACGACGTGATACTCGTGCTCGGAGTGAGCGGAGGCATATTCCTGCCCCTTTTCCATCTGCTGAACTCGAAGAAGCTCATCATCAACATCGACGGTCAGGAATACAAGCGCGAGAAATGGGGCCGCTTCGCAAAGTGGATCCTGAGGATATCGGAGGCGCTGGCGGTGAAATATGCCGATGTGGTGGTAGCCGACAACAAGGGAATACAGGACTACGTGACGGAAGTGTATCACAAGCCGTCGACCCTCATCTGCTACGGCGGCGACCACACCATCAGGGAGCAGAAGCCGGAATTTGTAGACGCCACCTTGAAGAAATACGGGCTCGAGAAGGGTAAATATGCCATCACGGTGTGCCGCATAGAGCCGGAAAACAATTCGGCGATAGTGCTCGACGCATTCTCGAAGACTTCCAACACGCTGATCTATGTCGGCAACTGGAACCACAGCGAATATGCCATGTCGCTGAGAAAGAAATATTCTAAATACAAGAACATCAAGATGGTGGATGCCATCTACGACCTCGACGTGCTCCACGCCCTGCGCAGCAATGCGCGCATGTATGTGCACGGCCACAGCGCAGGGGGCACTAACCCGTCGCTCGTGGAGGCAATGTTTTTCGGCATCCCGATTGTTTCCTACGACGTGGTCTACAACCGGGAGACCACTGAGGGGAAGGCCTACTATTTCAAGAATGCCGACGAACTGCGCGAGATAGCCAAACGCACCGACCTTGATGGAAGCGGCATGAAGGAAATAGCGGAGCGCCGCTACAGATGGGAAATCATATCAGCCCAATATTCAGAACTATATCGCAATTAGAAGATCATGAAAGGAATAGTGCTTGCCGGCGGATCCGGCACCAGATTGTATCCAATCACCAAGGGCGTGAGCAAGCAGTTGCTCCCGATATTCGACAAACCGATGGTGTATTATCCCATCTCGACGCTGATGCTTGCCGGCATCCGGGATATCCTCATCATCTCCACGCCTCAGGATCTTCCGGGCTTCCGCAGGCTTCTCGGCGACGGGTCGGACTATGGAGTGAACTTCACCTACGCCGAACAGCCCTCGCCCGACGGCCTTGCACAGGCTTTCATCATAGGCAAGGACTTCATCGGCGACGATTCGGCATGTCTGGTGCTCGGTGACAACATATTCCACGGAGCCAATTTCTCGGGAGTGCTCAAGAATGCAGTAGCCACTGCCGAGAATGAGGGAAAAGCCACCGTGTTCGGTTATTGGGTCAACGATCCGGAGCGCTACGGAGTGGCGGAATTCGACCATAACGGCAACTGCCTATCGATAGAGGAGAAGCCGGAGAATCCCAAGTCGAACTACGCTGTGGTGGGTCTTTATTTCTATCCCAACAAGGTGGTGGACGTGGCGTCGTATATCAGGCCGTCGGCACGCGGCGAGCTTGAGATCACCACCGTGAACCAGGAATTCCTGAAAGACGGCGAGCTGAAGGTGCAGACGCTTCCGCGCGGCTTCGCATGGCTCGACACGGGCACCCATGACTCGCTGGCCGAGGCTTCCATCTATGTGGAGGTGCTCGAAAAGCGCCAGGGCCTCAAGATAGCCTGCCTCGAGGGCATCGCATACCGCCAGGGCTGGATATCGAAAGAGAAGATGGCCGAGCTGGCGAAGCCGATGCTCAAGAACCAGTATGGCCAGTATCTCATGAAAGTGATAGAGGAGGTGGAGCGCACGGGGGAAAGCAATATTGACTGACTTAGACATGAATATCATAAAGACACATATCGAAGGACCGCTGATTCTCGAGCCCAGGGTGTTTGAAGACGCGCGCGGCTATTTCTTCGAGTCGTATTCCAAAAAGGTGTTCGACGCGGAAGTGGCGAAGGTTGACTTCGTGCAGGACAATGAATCGTGCTCTACCTACGGAGTGATACGCGGACTTCATTTCCAGCGGCCTCCATATTGCCAGGCCAAGCTTGTGAGGTGTGTGAAAGGCAAGGTGCTCGACGTTGCGGTTGATATCCGCAAGGGGTCGCCTACCTACGGGCAGCACGTGGCCGTGGAGCTTTCCGAAGACAATCACCGCCAGTTTTTTATCCCGCATGGCTTCGCCCACGGCTTTTCGGTGCTGAGCGATGTTGCGGTGTTCCAGTACAAGTGCGACAACTATTATCACCCCGAGGCCGACGGAGGCATCTCGATACTCGACGGGACGCTCGGCATCGACTGGAAGATAGACCCCTCGCAAGCGATACTCTCGGAGAAAGACAAGAGCCATCCGATGCTCAGCGATTTCGAAACGCCGTTTGAACTCTGATTCTTCCGAACCGCAACCTGAACCCGACTACGGCATAACCGCATGAAACTGACTACGAAAGATAAGATAAAGGTGCTATTCGTGGCGCACTACACAGATCTGTATGGAGCCAACAACTCGTTGCTTCAGATGATGCTGGAGTTGCGCGACCGGGGAGTCGCGCCCACAGTCATGCTGCCGCTGTCGCCGGAGGCGAAGGGTAGAAACCTGATAGATGAGCTCAAGATCCACGATATCCCCTACATAAAGGCTCCGATACACCTTGTGAAATGGCCCTCGCGCCTTAAGGTCCTTCCCAACTATCTGCTGGCTATATCGGAATTGCCATCAGCCTTCAAGGCATTGGAGGGGAAGCGGTTTGATCTGGTGCATTCGAACTCGAGCACCGTGACCACGGGCGCATATCTGGCCAGACGTCTCAAAGTGCCTCATGTGTGGCATCTGCGGGAGTTTGGCGACCTTGATTACAACCTGCGCACACCTTTCGGGAAATGGTTTCAGAAAGTGCTATACAGGGGCGCCAACACGTTTGTGGCGATCTCCGACAAGATCAGGAATCATTACAAGCCATACGTAGGGAAGCAGGAAATCAGAAGAATCTACAACGGAGTGAAGCCGATGCTGCCGCGGGTGATGGATCCCGGCAAGCCCTCGGTGGATTTCTGCATTGTCGGACTGCTTCAGCCCACCAAATGCCAGCTCGACGTGCTCAAAGCCGCCGATATCCTGGCCAATGAAAGGGGCGTGCGGAATTTCCGGCTCACAATAGTTGGGGATGGCGATCCGGGATATACCGGGGAACTGAAGAACTACATACGGGAGAAGGGATTGGAAGACGTGGTGGAGATGACCGGGCGCATCGACAACGTGCCTGAGTTGCTGACCCGCATGGATGTGGGGGTAGTGGCTTCATCTCACGAAGCCTTCGGCCGCGTCACCGTGGAATATATGCTCACGGGCATGGCGGCGTTGGTGTCGGACGGGGGTGCTAATACGGAGATAGTGGACGACGGGAAGACAGGTCTTGTTTATCGCAGCGGCGACGTGAGGAACCTCGCCGACCGGATGGAAAGTCTTGTAAAGGATGGCGATCTGCTCCGGTGCCTCGCTGAAGCGGGCAAGGAGCATGCGGAAAACAATTTTACATCGAAGGCCAACAGCCGGGCCATCGGCGCCCTTTATGCCGAATTGCTGGGAAAGGAGATATGAAGGAGGGAGAAAAGAATATGGATATGAAAAAGATAACGGTAGTGACAGTGTGCTACAATGCCGGCGATCTGATGGAAGCCACCGTCAGGTCGGTGTTGGGCCAGACCTATCCGTGTCTTGAATACATAATCATCGACGGCGGATCGACCGACGGCACTCCCGACATCATAAGGAAATATTCCGACCGCATATCCTATTGGGTGAGCGAACCCGACAAAGGAATATACGATGCGATGAACAAGGGAATCAAGGCCGCCACGGGCGACTACATCCTGTTTATGAACGCGGGCGACGCATTCGCGTCGGCCGATGTGGTGGAGAATATCGCGCCGGCGCTCGCCGGGTCGACGGTGGTGTCGGGCAAATGGCACAGATGCTATCGCTCGGGAGTGAAGAAAACGTCGTCACCGAAAGCCCCGGAAGTGATGCGGCGCGAGATGCCGATATGCCATCAGGCCACATTCGTGAGAGCCGATTACCACAAGGCAAATCTTTTCGACACATCGTTCAGATTCAGTGCCGACTATGATTTCTTCTACAGGGCGTGGCGGCGACATGAGGCATTCCGCTATGTCGACACGGTGGTGGCCGATTTCCGAGAAGAGGAGGGTGCTTCGGCTGAAAACATAACGGCCTCCGTGATGGAACGGGAAAAGGCATGGAAGGGAGAAGGCAAACAGCCGCTCAGGAAGCTTGACCTCAGATGTCAGGTGTTGCGGATCAAATTAGTAAAAATCTTAAAGAAAGCAATTCAAAAATAGATATGCCTATGAGACTGCTGGTAGACTGCCATTGCTTCGACGAAGGAGAGAACCAAGGACTAAATACCTACATCAGGGAGATGTACAAGTCGTTGATTCCTATAGCAGAAGGTATAAAATTCATATTTGCCGCGCAGAATATCTCGCATCTGAAGACGATATTCGGGATGCAGAAGAATGTGGACTACGTGCGTCTGAAGAGCAGGGGCAAATACTATCGGCTGGGCGTTGAGTTTCCGGAAATAGTGAAGAAACACAAGATTGATGTCATCCATAGCCAGTATATCACGCCTCTGATAAAGAACTGCAAGACAGTGGTGACAATCCACGACATCCTCTTTGAAGACTATCCGCAGTTCTTCCCCTACAGATACCGGCTTCCAAGGCATATCCTCTTCAAGGCCTCGGCGCGCAGGGCCGACCTGCTGCTTACCGTTTCGGACTATTCGCGCCGGCGCATATCGAAGGTATACAGGATTCCGGAAGAGGAAATAGTGGTGACCCACAATGGAGTGAGCGCCGACTTCAGGAATCTCGACCACTCCGAGTGTGTCAACTTCATCAAGAGCAAATACGGCATAGGCGACTACATCCTCTACGTGAGCCGCTTTGAGCCGCGCAAGCGTCAGGTGTCGCTGCTCAACGCCTACAAGAACCTGCGTCTCGACAAGCAGGGCATCGACCTGGTGTTTATCGGCATCGAGACGATAGAGGATCCGCAATTCAACCTTTCGTATGAGAGTTGCGACGAGGAGATGAAGCAGCACATACACATCTACGACAATATCCCCTACAATATTCTGCTGAAGTGGTATGGAGGGGCACGCCTGTTTGTGTATCCATCTGAAGCGGAAGGCTTCGGCATCCCGCCGCTGGAGGCAGCGGCGAGCGGTGTGCCCGTGATATGCAACGACAAGACCGCGATGGCCGATTTCACTTTCTTTGGCAAGAATCTCATCTCGACCGACAATGTGGACCTGCTTGAAACGAGAATGCAGGCCCTCCTTGCGGAAGGTAAAAACACGGAGGAGGAGCGGAGGATACAAGAAGACGTCTACCGCAGGTATTCCTGGGATGTGATAGCGAAAGATTTCAAGCGGCATCTCGAAGAAAAGTTCATGTGAAAAGATAAATAACAGTTTCGCAAGATAAATCATGAATATACTGGTGACAGGCGCAAACGGCCAACTTGGCAACTGCATGCGCAACGCTTCGGCCGGAAGCGAAGACAATTATATTTTCACCGATGTGGCAGAGCTCGACATCACCGATGCCGGGGCTGTGGCGCGGATGGTGAAAGACCGCGATGTGAAGGTGATAGTGAACTGCGCGGCCTACACCAACGTAGACAAGGCGGAATCCGACGCCGAATTTGCCGAAGTGCTCAACGCAAAGGCCGTGAGGAATCTCGCCGACGCCGTGAAAGCCAACGACGGCACTCTCGTGCATGTCTCGACCGACTATGTGTTTGGCGGCTCCACGGGTAACACCCCAAGAGGGGAGGACGAGCCTGCCAGCCCTACGGGAGTGTATGGCCTGACCAAATTGCATGGCGAGCAGCAGATCGCGGAGTCGGGAGTGAAGGCGCTGATAATCCGCACGGCGTGGCTCTACAGCGAATATGGCCGTAACTTCGTGAAGACGATGCTGGGGCTGACGGCCTCGAAGCCCGCGCTTAAAGTGGTGTTCGACCAGGTGGGAACCCCTACCTACGCGCAAGACCTCGCCGACGCTATCTTCGGCATTATCGAAGGCCGCAAGCTCGACGGCAACGAAGGAATCTACCATTACTCCAACGAGGGGGTATGCTCATGGTTCGACTTCACGAAGATGATAGCGAAGATGGCCGGCAACGACGGATGCGACATCCAGCCCTGCCACAGCGACGAGTTCCCCTCGCCGGTGGTGCGTCCCTCCTATTCGGTGCTCGACAAGACAAAGATCAAGGCTACGTTCGGACTTAGGATTCCGTACTGGACCGAATCTCTCGAGAAATGCCTGATGAATCTGGAAGCTGAAAACTGACACCGGAAAGTAGAAAGTTGATGTAAAATTTGGCGATACGAAATAAAAGTTTTAAATTTGGATTGTTAACCTTTACACAACGATGACGCATAAAAAGGCTCCGGTGAGGAGCATACCAGATTTAGACAACCTGAAGATCTGCATTATCGGACTGGGTTACGTCGGTTTCCCGCTTGCCCGTCTGTTTGCAACGAAATATCCGACCGTAGGATTTGACATAAATCCTCAACGTGTGGGCGAGTTGAACGAGGGCCACGATTCGCGGCTTGAGATTCCGGATGGGCTTGTGGCGGAGGCATTGACCAGAAACAATCTTCTGCTCACGAGCGACATAGCCGACATGGTGGATTGCAACTTCTACGTGGTCGCCGTGCCTACGCCGGTGAGGGAAAAGAATGTTCCCGATCTGAAGCCTCTGCTCGGGGCGTCGGAACTTGTGGGCAAGGTGCTTTCGGAAAGGAATGTCGTGGTGTATGAATCGACGGTATATCCGGGAGTGACCGAAGAGATGTGTGTCCCGGTGCTGGAGCGCGTCAGCGGGTTGAGGTTTAACGAAGGGTTCTACTGCGGCTATTCGCCGGAGCGGGTGAATCCGGGCGACAGGCTCCACACGGTGGAGACCATAAGGAAAGTGACCTCGGGCTCCACGCCGGAGGTGGCCGACCTGATAGATAAGGTATATGGCAGCGTGCTTATCAACGGCACTTTCAAGGCGTCGTCGATCAAGGTGGCGGAGGCTTCGAAGATAATCGAGAATTGCCAGCGCGATGTCAACATCGCTTTCTTCAACGAGATAGCGAAAATACTCCATGCCATAGGCCTCGACACGGAGGAAGTGACCGAGGCGGCGGCGTCGAAATGGAATTTCATAAGGATGAAACCGGGCCTCGTAGGAGGCCATTGCATATCGGTGGATCCCTACTATCTGATTCAGAAAGCGAGGGAACATGACATCAATCCTGAGCTTCTGGTGTCGGCGAGGGCTACCAACGAGAATATGGGGGAATACGTGGCGCGTCAGGTCATCGACCTGATGAACCGCAGGGGGATTATGGTGAAGGATGCCGATGTGCTTATCCTGGGCTTCACATTCAAGGAGAACTGTCCGGATACGCGCAACACCAAAGTGGTGGAAATCCGCGATGTGCTGAAGGAATATACCTCCAATATCGACGTAGTCGATCCGTTGGCTGATGCAAGGGATGTGGCTGATGTCTATGGCATCGGGCTGAAGAAATGGACAGCGGGCGCGGGCACTGACAAAAAGTATGACGCGGTCATCCTTGCCGTGGCTCACCGGGAGTTTACCGGCCTCGATGTGCGCGGATTGCTCAAAGACAGTGCGCGGGGAGTGGTCTACGACGTGAAGGGGGTGCTTCCGAGGGAGCAGGTTGATGGACGGCTTTGATTGGAAAATGAAAGATAATTAGTGTGTTACAAATATAACTTGAAAAGAAAAATGAATATCCTCATCACCGGAGGCGCCGGATTTATCGGATCGCATGTGGTGCGCCTTTTCGTAAACAAATATCCGGAATATAACATCGTAAATCTCGACAAACTTACATACGCCGGCAACCTTGCCAACCTCAAGGATGTGGAAGACAAACCCAACTACACCTTCGTGAAGGCCGACATCGCCGATCTCGACAAGATGCGCGAGGTGGTGAGGGAGCACAAAATCGACGGCATCATCCATCTCGCAGCCGAGAGCCACGTGGACCGCTCCATCAAGGATCCCTTCACTTTCGCACGCACCAACGTGATGGGCACTCTGGCCCTGCTTCAGGCCGCCAAGGAATACTGGGATTCGCTGCCGGAGAAATACGAGGGGAAACGCTTCTACCACATCTCGACCGACGAGGTGTACGGAGCGCTCGAGCTCACGCATCCCGAGGGAGTGCCCGCACCTTTCACCACCAAGGCCTCGAGCGAGGACGACATGGCATACGGTACCGAATTCTTCCTCGAGACCACCAAGTATAATCCCCACTCCCCCTATTCGGCCTCGAAGGCGTCGAGCGACCACTTCGTGCGCGCCTACCACGACACCTACGGCATGCCGACCATCGTGACCAACTGCTCGAACAACTACGGGCCCTATCAGTTCCCAGAGAAACTGATACCTCTCTTCATCAACAATATCCGCCACGGCAAACCGCTGCCCGTATACGGCAAGGGAGAGAACGTGCGCGACTGGCTCTTCGTAGAGGACCACGCGCGGGCCATCGACCTCATCTTCCATGAAGGAAAGATAGCCGACACCTACAACATCGGCGGCTTCAACGAGTGGAAGAACATCGACCTCATCAAGGTCATCATCAAGACGGTAGACCGCCTGCTCGGCAATCCTGAAGGCTCTTCCGAGAAACTCATCACCTACGTCACCGACCGTCTCGGCCACGACATGCGCTACGCCATCGACAGCCGCAAACTCCAGGCTGAGCTGGGCTGGGAACCCTCGCTGCAGTTTGAGGAAGGCATCGAGAAGACCGTGCGCTGGTATCTCGACAATCAGGAGTGGATGGACAACATCACCTCCGGCGAATACGAGAAGTATTACGACGATATGTATAAGAACCGCTAATCGGGCGGAACCCATAAAGATAGCATGAGAAAAGGACGCTTAAAGGCGTCCTTTTTTTTGATGAATTCGGTAGTTTGGCCGGAATTCATTCGGTAATTTGGCGCATTTTTATTCGGTAATTTGGCTGGATTTTATTCGGTGGTTTGGCCGGAATGCGGGAGAATGTGGGAGAGTGGACGGGAGTGGGCTGTGGGGTGCAACCCCATCCTGGGTTGCTGACATGTGGGTGTTGGGAGCCGGGGGTGGTACCCCCGGTTAACAAAATGTAAGGCCTCCGGCCTTACTGCTTTGGGGGCGCATTATTCGGGACGGCATTCTATTCAGTAATTTGGCCGGAATTTATTCGGTAATTTGGCGCATTTTCGTTCGGTAGTTTGGCCGGTTTTCATTCGGTAGTTTGGCGTAGTTAGGTTGGGATTCAGTCTTTGAGACATCCGATTGGAACGACAAGCACTCCGTCTTCTCTCTTGAAGGCGTAATCGCCGGTTGCAGTCAGCACCATCAGGAAAGATGGTTTCTTCATTTTGTCAGTGTCTATTTTATCAGCCAATGCCTGAAGGGTTGACGCTCCTTCATTTATGAGTTTGTCGCCGCCCAGTTTTATTTCGATCAGTCCGTATCTGCCGTCGCGCAAGTGAATCACTGCATCGCATTCCAGTCCGTTTTTATCACGGTAGTGATAAACATTGCCATTGAGTGCTTCAGCATACGTGCGCAGGTCGCGAATACACAAAGTCTCGAAAATCAAACCGAAAGTGTTAAGGTCAGATATGAGGTCGTTAGGTCCGATGCCCATAGCGGCGGTCGCGATGGAGGGATCGGTGAAATATCTGGTGTCGGAAGTGCGTATGGCTGTCTTTGACCTTAGATTAGGATTCCAGGCCTCTACGTCTTCTATGACAAATATATTTTTAAGGGCTTTGATATACGACGCCAGGGTGTCGGCATCAAATGACTCACCTTCATTTTCTATAAGGTCTTCCCTGATTGCCGCGTTGGTGACCTGACCACCTTGATGTCGAGCGTAAGAGCGTAGCAATCGGTGAACTCTCGCCGGGTTTCTTGCCACGCCGTCAACTCTCTGGATGTCGCGGTGTTCTACAGCCTCAATGTAGTCGAATGCCTGATCGAGAGCTATATCCTCGCTCATGTCGATAGCCGAAGGCCAGCCGCCACGACATGTGAGGAAAGCCATTCGCGGCAAATCGATATGTGAAATGCCTGCAATGTCGAGATTTCCATCAAATATGTCGGAGAGGGACACGTCGCCGGTAGAGTCGCCTGATTCCCACAGCGACATGGGGCGCATGCGCAACCATCCGAATCTGCCGGTTCCGCTGTGAATTATCTGGCTCATGTCGGGAGGTACGGAAGAACCGGTCAGTATAAACAAACCCAAGCTATGGCGATGGTCGGCCTCAAATCTTATGGAGTCCCATAGCTGTGGGGCAATCTGCCATTCATCGATCAGGCGAGGGTTTTCACCTTGCAGAAGCAGCTGAGGGTTGAGAGATGCCAACTGAATGTTTTGCTCCGTCTTTCCGGATTCCGACATATACAATATGCTCTTTGCCTGTTGCTCGGCGGTAGTGGTTTTGCCGCACCATTTGGCACCTTCTATCAGTACGGCCCCTTTGCCTTTGAGCTTGCGTTGAAGAATCTTGTCGGCAATTCTCGGCCTGTATTCGTATAAATCATCCATGATCAACAAGTTTAGATTGCAAAGATAATGCTTTTATTTTAAAATTCGGTAATTTGGCCGGATTTTATTCGGTGGTTTGGCCGGAATGCGGGAGAATGAGGGAGAGAGGACGGGAGAGGGCTGTGGGGTGCAACCCCATCCGGGGTTGCTGACATGGGGTGTTCGGAGCCGGGGGTGGCAAGCACCCCCGGTTAACAAAATGTAAGGCCTCCGGCCTTACTGCTTTGGGGCGGAGTTAGTAGCGCGTTGGCAACGCACTGAATCCAATTTAGCGCCTCCGGCCTTACTGCTTTTGGGGGTGGCGCGTTATTCGGGCCAGCATTCTGTCTTGGTGGAGATTTCGGGGATGGTGGTGCGGTGATAGGTCGGGTCGTTGCCTGCCTTGCGCTGCGCGGTGTAGTCTTTCAGGAGGATCATGGCATATTTGCCGAGCATGATGATGGCGGCAAGATTGCATAGCGTCATGAGCCCCATGAACACGTCGGCAAGCGCCCATACGATGTTGAGCGAGGTGATGGCTCCCATCATCACCATCGCGCCTACAAGCAGACGATAGGCCGTCACAGGCCATTTCTTATCAGTGATAAACTGTATGTTGGTTTCCCCGTAATAGTAGTTGGCGATAATGCTGGTGTAGGCGAAAAAGAAAACGGCAATCGCCACGAAAGCCGATCCGAGCGCCCCGACCTCGGCCTCAAGTGCCGACTGGGTGAGCGCGATGCCGTTGTCGCCGCAGTAAGCCTTGCCGCTGAGCAGGATGATGAAAGCAGTGCATGAGCATATCAGCAGGGTGTCGGTGAAGACGCCGAGGGTCTGGAGCAATCCCTGCTTCACGGGGTGGGATACGGAAGCGGTGGCGGCCACGTTAGGCGCCGATCCCTCTCCGGCCTCGTTGCTGAAGAGTCCGCGCTTGATGCCCATCATCAAGGCTCCCCCGATGCCGCCACCAAGCACGGCGGTGCCGGTGAAAGCCTCGCGGAAGATCATCGACACCACGTCGGGAAGCACTTCATGGTTGATTATGATTACGGCGACGGCAAGCAGCAGATAGGCGACAGCCATCAGGGGGACCACAATCTCGCTGAGGCGCGAGATACGCTGTATGCCTCCGAATATCACCATGAGGGTGAGGACTGTGACCACAATGCCGACAACGAGCGGATTCCAGCCAAACGACACTTCAAGAGCCATGGCAATGGTGTTTGACTGCACCGAATTGAATGCGAAACCGAACGTGAGGGTGATGAGGACGGCAAAGATCACTCCCCACCATCGTTTGCCGAGCCCTTTCTCGATGTAGTAGGCCGGGCCGCCCTTGAAGCTGTTTTTCCCTCTTGTCTTGAAGAGCTGGGCGAGCGTAGACTCCACGAATGCCGATGCAGAACCTATCACGGCTATCACCCACATCCAGAATACGGCGCCGGCCCCACCGACGGCTATGGCCGTGGCCACGCCGGCCAGATTGCCTGTGCCCACACGCGAGGCGATGGAGACAGCGAAAGCCTGGAAGGAGCTGATGTTGTGGTGCGAGTCGCGTTTGCCGTCGCCGGCTTTCTTGCCCGATCCGGCAAGCAGCCGCAGCATTTCGCCGGCCATGCGGAATTGCATGCCGCGGCTCCTGACCGTAAACCAGAGCGCCGCGCCAATCAGCAGGGCAATCAGCAGATAGCCCCACAGCCAGGTGTTGATAGTGTCGATGATGCTCATGATAACAATGATAAAGCCCCGCGTTGCGGAAACCGCACGTTCAGTTGGAGAGGCGGGCGGTGAGGTCGATGAACTGCTGGACAGATAGCTGTTCGGGACGTTGCTTCAGGATGGGGTCGTCGAGGAGCGGACTGCCCTGAGGTATCATTCCGGAGAGTGAGTTGCGCAGTGTCTTGCGGCGCTGGCCGAAGGCTGTCTTCACCACGGTCTTGAATTTCTTCTCGTCTACTCCGAGCGATTCGCGGCCGTTGCGCACGAGGCGCAGCACTCCGCTTCTCACTTTGGGCGGCGGGGAGAAGACGCCGGGCTCGACGGTGAAGAGGTATTCGCAGTCGTACCATGCCTGGAGAAGCACCGACAGGATGCCATACACCTTCGAGCCGGGGCCGGAGCAGATTCTTTCGGCCACTTCCTTTTGGAGCATGCCGGCTATGACGGGAATCTTTTCCTTATAGTCGAGCGCCTTGAAGAATATCTGCGACGAGATGTTGTAGGGATAGTTGCCGATCAGGGCAAACTCCCCTTCAGTCAGCCCGTCGAGGTCGAGCTTGAGGAAGTCGGCTTCCACCACTTTCAGGCCGGGGTTATGGCGGTGAAGGTAATCGACGCTCTCGGTGTCGATCTCGATGGCCGTGACATCCCTGCCGGCGGCCACGAGGAAATTGGTGAGCACACCCATTCCCGGGCCAATCTCCACCACGGGCATGCGCCCGTAGGCCTCGGCGAGTTCGGCGCCGCATGCAGCCTGCAGTTTGTCGGCTGAGATGGTGTCTGCGATTCTCTCGGCAGTGTGGAGGTCGGTGAGGAAATGCTGCCCCAGCGCCTTTTTTGCTCTTACTTCTTTCATAAGCCCGTGTGGTTATAATTCCGGTGAGGTTGTATGTGTGAGGTTACAGTTATATACAATGCAGTTATA
>JAUNFY010000083.1 GCA_030524805.1 Bacteroidales bacterium
TATATACAATGCAGGACGTGCCCCCTGAAAAGACACGTCCCTGTATTGATAACAAGCGTATGCGCCGTTAGGTTTTACTGCAGCCCAACTTTCTTGGCGATGCCGGCGGGCACAGCCGATTTATTGACCATGATGTCGAGAGTCTTCTCGAGGAAATAGGGTTCCGACACATAGAGGTAGCCGTCGTAGAGCTGGTTGGTGTCCCACGAGTTCTTCACCTTGTAGTAGCGGTTGCCTTCCTGGTCGGTGGCGTATCCCACGATTGTCATTCCGTGGTCGTCGGTGGTCTCCTTGTTCTCGAAAGTGCGTTGGCGGTCTTCCTGAGTCACCTTGCGTTCCTTCACCGGGCCCTTGATGTCGTATTGCATCGCATCGCGGTCGGTGTCGGAAAGCTGTGTCCATCGAGCCACCTCGGCATTGTCCATGTCTTCCTTAGCCTTCTTCTCGGGGAGCAGGGCGTAACCCTTGCGCCATTTGAAGCCTTTCTCGCTGACGTCGGCCGCCCAGCCTATGGTGTAGCCGTTGTCGAGCGCCTCGTCTACAATCTGCTTCATCTCCTCCATGGGGACGTTGATACATTCCGACCAGAGCCAGTTGTCGGAGATTTCCATTGCAAAAGGCTTGTAGAAAGGATGATGCGTGTAGCTTGTAAATGACACGAACTCTTCGGGAGTGATCTTCATCTCCTCGGCAAACGACTTCGGAGTGTAGGTCTTGCCTTTATAGGTGAAAGTCTCCACGGCCGGGCCCATATATGCGTCGAGGATGCTGATGAAGCCGGGGAGCCAGGCGGTGGTGAGTTTCTTGTTGGGATTGCTCCTGATGGCGTTGAGGTATCCCTTGAGGGCCGCTTCCATCTCATAGTGGGAGTGCTTGTCTTCGCCATAGTTGAGGCCGGCGTAGACCTCCTCGGGCACCGCGCCGTAGTTTTCCATGGCATACATCACGTCGGCAAATGATCCGCCCTGCGCGAAATTGATATTTCCGTCGGTCATGATATATTTCTTGGCCTTGTCGATGTAGCAGTTGCGCACTGTCCACATCTCGGAGATGTCGAGTTCGGGGCCACCCTTGCGGAGCACGTCGTCTTCTACGATGGAAGTGCCGGAGAAGGCCCAGCAAGTGCCCGATTTGTTCTGGTCTTTCACCGAAGTGGTCTTGTTGACCTTCACGTCCTTGAACTTGAAACCGGTTGAGTCCGGAATCTCGATTTTCGGGTCGGCCTGGCCGGCCTGATACTTGTCCATGTAGCTTGCGTTTGCAGCCATGGAAGCCACTGTCAGAGCAGCGATAGCGGTTTGCAGTCTCATCATTATAGAGGTATGGTTTAGTTTAAAATCAATGTTTTTCGTCGTTTTGGCGGGCGGTGATGTCGAGGATGGAATCCTTGGCCAGACGGCATGCGAGGAAAGTGACCAGGCAGCATATCATCACGAGCCAGAAGTATATCTCGAAAGGATTTCCGCCGCTCAGTCCCGGGAGAGCCAGAAGCCTGATTTTCTCGAAAATCCATCCGGCGGCCATGCCCGGCAGCATCACTCCCGCCATAGAGAAAGCGATGCAGAAGGCATAGTGGGATGTCTCGGATTCACCCTTCGCGAAATATATCATATACATCATCAGCGCGGTGAGTCCGAATCCGTAGCCGAACTGCTCCAGTCCGATGGCCACGCATATCAGGCTGAAATCCATGTCGGGGCGTATGGCGAGCAGGCAGTAGACCACGCAGGGGAGCGCGAGCGCACAGGCCATCGGCCAGAGCCATCGGCGCAGACCGCCGTGGCCTATGGCGATGCCTCCGAGTACGCCTCCGGCAAGCAAGGCTATGACGCCTACAGTGCCGTTGGCAAACCCTATCTCGGTGAGCGAGAGGGCGAGTCCGCCGTCAACAGCCGGGCTTTTGAGGAAGATAGCCACCATCTTGGCGCACAGCGCTTCGGGCAGCCGGAAGAGAAGCATGAAGGCTATGGCCGCGGCTATGTGGCGCTTGCGGAAGAATGTGGCGAAAGTGTGGCAGAAATCGCGCAGGATCTCACCGGGTGTGGTGCCTCCTGTCGGGCGGTCGGCGTCGAGGCGCGGCATCGCCTGCGTGTGCCAGAGCCAGATGGCGAAGAATACGGCCGTGAGGCAATAGAACACCATGGCCCACGCCCCCGAAGGGTGCATGCCCCTCGATTCGAGCCAGCCGGCGAGCAGTGTCAGTCCTCCCTGTCCCACCACGGTGGCCACCTTGTAGAAGGTGGAGCGGATGCCCACGAAGTCGGCCTGTTGCTTGTCGTTGAGCGCAAGCATGTAGAAGCCGTCGGCCGCTATGTCGTGGGTGGCCGAGAAGAAAGCCATGCAGCCGAACACTGCCAGAGTGGATGCGAAGAAGAAAGAGGCCGGAAGGCAAACGGCCACAGCGAGCATGGTGAGGGTCATCAGCAGCTGCATCGCGAGGGTCCATCGCCGCTTGGTGGAGAAAATGTCGACAAACGGACTCCAGAGCGGGCGTATGATCCAGGGGAGCGACAGCAGCCCTGTCCAGGCCGTGATTTCGGAGATGGAGACTCCGAGCTCACAATAGAAGAGCACCGGCAGGGTGTTGACGGCGCAATATGGGATTCCCTCGGCTATATATAGCGAGGGAATCCATTTCCAGGGTGAGGGATGTGATGTCTTGTTCATGCTTCATGCAGCCGGCCTCGGGCCGGGAATGGTCAGGCCAGCGGACAGCGGGGCTTCAGCTGCTTGAAGAAGTCGTTGCCCTTGTTGTCGACGAGTATGAATGCGGGGAAGTTCTCCACCTCGATCTTCCAGATCGCCTCCATGCCGAGTTCGGGATATTCGAGCAGCTCCACGTTCTTGATGGAGTCTTTGGCAAGGATTGCGGCGGGTCCGCCGATCGAGCCGAGGTAGAAACCGCCATGCTTCTTGCAAGCGTCGGTCACCTGCTGCGAGCGGTTGCCCTTGGCGATCATTATCATGGAGCCTCCTGCGGCCTGGAACTGGTCGACGTAGGGGTCCATGCGTCCGGCAGTTGTCGGGCCGAACGAGCCGGAGGCGTATCCTTCCGGTTTCTTGGCCGGACCGGCATAGTAGATGGGATGGTCTTTCAGATACTGGGGCATCGGCTCGCCTGCGTCGAGGCGTTCCTTGATCTTGGCGTGGGCGATGTCGCGGCCCACGATGATGGTGCCGTTGAGCGAGAGGCGGGTCGACACGGGATACTTGTCGAGCTCTGCGAGCACTTCAGCCATGGGGCGGTTGAGGTCGATCTTCACCACCTCGCCCTCACCGGCGTTGCGGAGTTCGGCCGGGATGAGTTCGCCGGGGTTCTCGTCGAGGCGCTCTACCCAGAGGCCGTCTTTGTTGATCTTCGCCTTCACGTTGCGGTCGGCCGAGCAGCTCACGCCCATGCCTACAGGGCAGGAAGCGCCGTGGCGCGGCAGACGGATGACGCGGATGTCGTGGGCGAAATATTTGCCGCCGAACTGAGCGCCGAGGCCAATGCAGTGGGCAGCTTCGAGAAGTTCCTTCTCAAGTTCCACGTCGCGGAAGGCGCGGCCGTATTCATTGCCGGTGGTGGGAAGGTTGTCGAAATATTTCACGGAGGCTTTCTTCACTACCTCGAGGTTCTTCTCAGCGCTTGTGCCGCCGATCACAAAAGCGATGTGGTAGGGCGGGCAGGCCGCTGTGCCGAGAGTCTTCATCTTCTCGATGAGGAAGGGAACGAGGGTCTTCTTGTTGAGGATAGCCTTGGTCTCCTGATAGAGGTATGTCTTGTTGGCCGAGCCGCCACCCTTTGCCACGAAGAGGAACTTATATTCGTTGCCTTCGGTGGCGTGGATGTCGATCTGCGCGGGGAGGTTGCAACCGGTGTTGACCTCATCATACATTGTGAGGGGAGCGTTCTGCGAGTAGCGCAGGTTGTTTTCGGTATATGTCTTGTAGACTCCGAGCGAGATTTTCTCCTCGTCGTCGCATCCGGTCCATACGTTCTGGCCCTTGTAGGCAGCGCAGATGGATGTGCCGGTGTCCTGGCAGAAGGGAAGCACCCCTTTGGCAGCGATGTCGGCGTTGCGGAGCATTGTGAGCGCCACGAACTTGTCGTTTTCGGTAGCTTCAGGATCGCTGAGGATTTTCGCCACCATCTCGTTGTGCTCGCGGCGGAGCATGAAAGAGCAGTCGTGAGATGCCACATTGGCGATGACGGTGAGGGCTTCGGGATCGACCACCAGCATCTCGTGGCCGTTCCAGTTTTCGGTCTTCACATAATCTTTTGTGATGAGCTTGTATTCCGTAGTGTCGGGGCCCAGCTCAAAAGGCTTCTGGTAGTGAAAGGGTTTTGTTGCCATAATTGTATATGATGGGTTTTTGTTATGTCTGTCGTCAGTTTTGTTTCAATGTGCCGGTTTCCATGAGCGCACCGGTCACCGGGTCGAAAGTAGCGAACGAGGGTTGCTTCTTGTCGGAGAAGAGCGAGGGGTCGAGTCCGAAAGTGATGCCGAACTGGGCGAGGTTCAGCTCCTTGTCGTAGAGTGTCTTGCCGAGAGTGGAAATCGTCACCTGCGCGCTGCCGGGCAGATTGTAGATTACCGCGTTTTTAGGCAGCTTCTTTTCCTCACCTTTGGCATCCACGGGGAGCTTGGGGCGGTTGGCGCTGCTTATCTCGATGTTGACGGCGTCGCCCGAAAGGTCGTCGGCGTCGACGAAGCCGGCGAAGTCGGAGAGCCTGAACAGTATCTCCTTGCCGTCAGTTTCAGGGATGAAAGTGAAGGTGCGGGTGGCTGATTCGGTGGTGACCGATCCGGTGAAGGCTTCGGTCATGGCCGTTTCCTGCTCTGCAAGCGAATTGAGCATCAGCTCGAGCTGTTTTCCGTCGGTGGGCATGGCGTCGGCGGTGCCGCGGGTGAGCGAGAGGCGGGAATCCCTCACCTCCATGAGCGCCTCGGCCAGAAGCTGCGCCTGGCGTGCCGGGCTTTTCGATGCGATGAAGTCTTCATCGACGAAATCGAGATATTCCTTGCCGTCGGGCCACTTGGTGGGCTGAGCCTGCGCCGACGGTTTGTTGCCGCGGCGTTCGGGCGCCGGGACCTCCTTGTTGATGGCGAGAAGCATTCCGTCGGCATCGACAGCGACGAAAACCGGCGATCCGGCCTTGAGCTGCATCAGATACTGGGTGCCGGAGTCGGGCACACCGTAGGGAGTGACCTTGATGCCGGTGATTTCCCATTTCTCGGAGTCTTCGGTGACGACGTCGGCCGTGCCGATATATTTCTTGGCATAAAGATAGAAGGGCCCCTTCTTCTCCACGGTGTGGCGGACGCTGACCTCGATTTCAAGGGCGGTCTGGGGCAAGGAATACACGATGCCGTATTCGTTTGATTTTTCGGCAGTGAGGATCTTGGTGGCCTGGCTCCAGGCGGAGGCGGCTACCATGATGCAGGCCGATATTATTGAGAGTCTTTTCATATTCTGATGGTTAAGATCGAGGGGTTGATGCCGGAGTCAGACCGAGCGGTCGATTATCGCTTTGATGGCGCGTCCGAGCCTGTCGGCAATGTCGGATGCCACCACTCCATATTCGCCTATCTCCTCCGATGCTATGTCGCCTGCCAGGCCGTGGACGAAGACGCCGATGGTGGCGGCATGTTCGGGCTGGAAACCCTGCGACATGAAGGCTGCTATCACGCCGGTGAGCACGTCGCCTGCGCCGGCTGTCGCCATGCCGGGGTTGCCGGTGGAGTTGAAGTAGACTTTGCCCGTAGGCCTGACTATCATGGTGTAGTGGCTTTTCAGTACGATCACGATATTGTAGTGGCGAGCCATCTCGATCGCTTTCTTCAGGCGCTGCTCCGAGCTGCTTTGCTCACCGAAGAGCCTGTCGAATTCCCCGATGTGGGGGGTGATGACGCTTCTGGGAGGTATCATGGAGAGGAGTGCCGGGCGCTTCGCGATGCAGTTGAGGGCGTCGGCGTCGAGCACGAGCGGCGATTTGCACGTCTTGAGGAGCGATTCGAGAGCATTGATGGTGGCTTCACCTGTGCCTATTCCCGGACCTGCCGCGACGGCCTGATGTGTGTGGTGGAGCGACATGTCGGTGATGATGCGGTCGTTGCGGTCGGGCTCGAACATCGCTTCCGGCACAGCCGTCTGGAGTATGGTCATAGCGGTGCGCGGTGCGTGGACGGTGGCGAGTCCGGCGCCGCACTTGAGAGTGGCGCGTGCGCAGAGTACTGCCGCCCCCGTCATTCCGAGGCTTCCGGCGAAGATCATGGCGGAGCCGAAGTCGCGCTTGCCGCTGAAGAGCGGGCGCGGATGAAGCAGGGGCCTCACGGTGCGACTTTCGATCAAAAGCCAGTTGGAGGGCATGCTCTTCATCGCTTTCTGGTCGATGTTGATGTCGAGTACCTTCATCTCGCCGATGATGTCGGCATGCTCGGCGAAGAAGAACGAAAGCTTGGGAAACTGGAATGTCAGTGTGAGGCTGGCGTGGACAATGTCGCGGTGCTTGAACTCGGCGTTCCATTCGCCGGCAAGGCCGGAGGGGATGTCGATGCTGATGACGTAGGCGCCCGATTCGTTGATTAGTCGCGCCACGGAGGCGAATCCGCCGCTCAGGGGCTCGCGCAGGCCGGAGCCGAAGAGACCGTCGATTATCACGTCGTCTTCAGTGAGGTGCGGCGGATAAAACGAAGCGGTGATTTCGGTAAACTTGATGTCTTTCGATTCGGCGATTCGGCGTTTCTGCTCAGCGCAGTCGTCGGAGAGCTTTCCCTTCACGTTGAAGAGGAAGACCTCGATGTTGGAGAACCCCTGCTCGGCGAGCAGACGGCAGACGGCGAGCGCGTCGCCGCCGTTGTTGCCCGGGCCGGCTATGGCCACGATGCGGCGGCTGGGCAGGAAGCGCGCCGCAACTTCGTTGGCTACAGCGTTGGCGGCCCTTTCCATCAAGGTGAGAGAGTCGATGTTCTGAGCTTCGCAGGTGGCTTTGTCGAGCTCTTTTATATTTTTGGAACTGAAAATTTTCATCTCTAATCTTTGGGCAAAAACACTTCCCGGAGGGGCGGGAAGATGTGAATTTGCAATTCAGACCACAAATTTAACCAAAAAAGCGGATTTTTCCAAAAAGGATAGTGCAAGATTCGAAAATATTCATTAAATTTGCAGTGTATTTAATCATCGGCATGCATAAAGTGAAAGATGCATTGGCGAAAAAAACGTTTTAGGTAAAATGGTAGATTATAAAAAACTTGGTCTTGTCAACACCAAAGAGATGTTTGCAAAGGCCGTGCATGGAGGATATGCCATCCCGGCATTCAATTTCAATAACATGGAGCAGCTCCAGGCCATCATCAAGGCAGCTGCCGAGACAAAGAGCCCTGTGATCCTTCAGGTGTCGAAAGGCGCCCGCAACTATGCCAACCCGACACTGCTCCGCTACATGGCACAGGGTGCTGTGGAATACGCCAAGAGCCTCGGTTGGGAAAAGCCCCAGATCGTGCTTCACCTCGACCACGGTGACACATTCGAAACCTGCAAGGACTGCATCGACCACGGTTTCTCTTCAGTGATGATCGACGGCAGCCACCTCAGCTTCGAGGAAAACTGCGAGCTGACAAAGCGCGTGGTAGACTACGCTCACCAGTATGACGTGACAGTGGAAGGCGAACTCGGCGTTCTCGCCGGAGTGGAAGATGAAGTAAGCTCCGACCACCACACCTACACCAACCCTGAGGAAGTGATCGAATTCGTTGCCCGCACAGGTTGCGACAGCCTCGCTATCTCGATCGGTACTTCCCACGGTGCCTACAAGTTCACTCCCGAACAGTGCACCCGCGACCCGAAGACAGGCCGTCTCGTTCCCCCGCCGTTGGCATTCGACGTGCTCGAGGCTGTAGAGGCCAAGCTTCCCGATTTCCCCATCGTGCTCCACGGCTCAAGCTCCGTGCCCCAGGAATATGTGGATGAAATCAACAACTTCGGCGGCAAACTTCCCGATGCCATCGGCATTCCCGAAGAAGAGCTCCGCAAGGCAGCCAAGATGGACGTATGCAAGATCAACATCGACAGCGACAGCCGTCTGGCCATGACCGCAGCAGTGCGCCGCGTGCTCTCCGAGAAGCCGGGTGAATTCGACCCGCGCAAATATCTCGGCCCGGCCCGCGAGGAAATGGAGAAGCTCTACAAGCACAAGATCCTCAACGTGCTCGGCAGCGACGGAAAGGCTGAATAATCAGTTTATTCATACCTCATACATATCATCAGGAGTCCGGCACTCGTCAGAAAGTGCCGGACTTTTTTAGATATTTTATCAAAATGCGTAGATCCTTTTTAATTATCGTGCTGTTTCTGACCGCGCTCGCTGCCCCGGCGCAGGAAGCCGACCGAGATTCGGTAGTGATTTCCGCTTCTCTGCAGCAGACAGTAGCCACCGGTCAGCATGCCCCTTTCTGGCTCGCGGCCAACAAGCAGGGGCTCTCTTCAATCGACAAGGGATACGGTTTCCTCGATGTATCTGCCGTGAAGCGGTTGGATGAGGGGAAGAGGTTTTCGTGGGGCGCCGGTGTGGAACTGGCCGTGCCCTGGAAGTTCACTTCCAATTTCGTGATACAGCAACTCTATGCGGAGGTGCGCTACAGGTGTCTCTCGCTGTCGGTCGGCAGCCGCAACCACGTTTCTGATCTTGTGGATCAGGAGCTGTCGGGCGGTGAGCTCGTCTTCAGCGGCAATGCTCGTCCGGTGCCGCAGGTGAAGGCCGGAATCATGAATTATGAGCAGTTGGGGTTCACCAACGACTGGGTCGGCATAAAGGGATATGTGGCATACGGTAAGTTTACCGATTCCTCATGGCAGGAGAGTTGGGCCGCACCGGGCAGCCGCTACAGCAAGGGCGCGTTGCTCTGCTCGCGCGGAATATGGCTGAAAGGGGGCGACGAGAAGAGATTCCCCCTCGTCTTCAAGATCGGCCTGGAGATGGCCACGCAGTTCAGCGGCACAATCTACAACTATAAGGTCCGCAACGAGGTTCGCGACGTGAAGATGCCTTCCGATGCAAGGGCATGGCTGAAGGCTTTCCTCCCCTTGCCGGGCGGCGACGACACCCTTGACAGCGAGAAGACAAACGTGGAAGGCAACACTGTCGGGGCCTACGATTTCAGCCTCGAGTGGGTTTCCGACGCTGACTGGTCGGTGAAGGCATACTGGCAGCACATGTTTGAAGACCACTCCATGATGTGGATACAGTTTCCATGGCTCGACGGCCTCTGGGGCGTCAACGCCAAGCTGCCTTCGAATCCTTTCGTGTCGGCGCTGACCTACGAGTTCCTTTACTCCAAATATCAGTCGGGCCCTGTCTACAACGACACTTCGGCAGAGGTGCCGGAGCAGGTGTCGGGTGTGGACAACTATTACAATCATGAGCTCTATCCGGGCTGGATGCACTGGGGCATGGGCATAGGCAATCCTTTCGCGATATCGCCGATCTATAATTCGGATCATATCCTGGAGTTTTATGCCAACCGCAACATCTCCCATCATCTTGGCATCAAAGGCTCTCCGATGGCGGGGCTTGACTGGCGCGTGCTCGTGTCGAACACACGGAGCTGGGGCAATTACTACAAGCCTTTCCCTGAAGTGAGGGAGATGTGGAATTTCCTGGCCGAGGTGAAGTGGCGTCCGGCGAAGCTCAAGCAGCTCGAGTGCATGGCTTCGGTGGCTTTCGACAGGGGCGACCTTGTTGGCGACAATTTCGGAGTGATGCTTGGAGTTAGATACGACCTTCCGGTCAAAATCGGAAAATAATGACACAGACGCGATATATGAGCAGCAAGATAAGAATGATGATGAGAGCGGCCGGGCTGGCGGCTCTTGTGGCCATAGTGATGGCAGGGTGCCGGAAATGGTCGCACAACGGCGATCTCGACGGCCAGTGGCAGGTGATGCAGGTCACTTATTCAGGCGTGCCGGTAGATTTTCCCGAGGGGGAACGCTTCTATTATGATTTCTATCTCAATACATTCCAGCTTGGATTCACCGACATGCGCCCCACATGGCTGCGTGGCAATTTCGTCTACGACGAGAGCCGCCTGGCGCTCGATTTCCCTTACATTAAGGAAGGGCGCCTTTCAGCTGAGTGGACCGAGAGGCTTGTCTATTGGGGAGTTCCGGACTCGGGCGAGATGGATATGCACATCCGCACGCTCGACGGCAAGACGCTCGTGATGGAATATGACGATGTGGTGATCACTTGCAGAAAGTTCTGAAAACGGGCGGCCTCGGTTACGGCGCTGCCCGGTCGCATGGAGTGCAGGTGCGGGCTGATTCCTTTACAAGCTGAGTCAGTTATAAGCTG
>JAUNFY010000013.1 GCA_030524805.1 Bacteroidales bacterium
GTTTTTGCAGGCAAAAACTTGCGGGTTATGGGTTAGGGATTATGTGTTAGTTTATGGGTTAGTTAAGGGTTAGGGTTAGGGGTTAGTTAATTTGTAGCGGACGGCTGTTATTCAGGTAAATGTTTTGTGGCTTTGGCACCTAAGTCTTTGAGTTTGTTGGCTTTTGCGGTGAGACCCACGCGGTTCTCCACATCGGCACGGCAACGGTCGAAATTCTTCACCACGTCGCGCATCGACTTCTCCACACGCTCCATGTCGACGTAGAAATCTACAAACTTATCGTAAAGCTCGCCACCCGCCTTGGCAATCTCCATGGCATACTTGTTCTGCCTGTCCTGCTGCCAAAGCTGCGCCACAATCTGCATCACCGAGAAAAGATGCGTGGGCGAAACCATCACCACCTTCCTCTCGTAGGCATACTTCCATAGGTCGGGATTGAGCTGCATCGCCAGATAATAGGCCCCCTCGTTGGGGATGAACATCATCACGTGGTCGGCCGCCTTGCCGATATGCGTCTGGTATTTCTTGTCGCCCAGTTCGTTGATGTGGCTCACCACCGAGCGGATATGCCTGCGGCCGGCGTCGTCGCGCTCCGCGTCGTCGGCAGCCGCGAAATAGTCGGAATAAGCCTTCAGCGACACCTTTGAGTCGATCACCATCTTATGATTGTCGGGCAACGCCACCACCACGTCGGGGCGCAGACGGTTGCCCCCCTCGTCGGCGAGCACGCGCCCGGCTTCGTCGCGCGTCACCTGCGTGAAGAAATTCTGCCCCTCCACCATCCCGGCGCTCTCGAGCAGCGTCTGGAGCACCATCTCGCCCCAGTCGCCCTGCACCTTCGAGTCGCCCTTAAGGGCAGTAGTGAGGTTGCGCGCCTCGCGCCCTATGTCGCTGTTGAGCTGCATGAGGCGCTCAATCTGGTCGGCGAGCGACTTGCGGTCGGCCGTTTCCTTCACGTATGAGTCGGTGATGGTCTTCGAAAACTCCTCGAGCTTCGTCTTCACCGGGTCGAGGGCCGAGGCAATGAGCTCATTGTTCTCGGTCTTCAGCGTAGCGCTCTGGCGCTTCAGTATCTCTTCGGCAAGGGAAGAGAAATGAAGCTGCGATTCCTGCTGAGTGCGGGCTGCCTGCTGGCGGAGTCGCCGCTCCATCTCGCTCTGCTGCAGGGCGAGGCGCCGCTCCATTTCCTCCTGCTGGCGCGCCATGCGCCGCTCCGTCTCGCGCTCCTGCTCCATGCGTCGCGCCTCGTGGTCGCGCTGCATGCGGCGCATCTGAGAGTTGAAGATATATGCCATTATGCCTGTGGCCGCGGCCATCACGGCCGCTATAATCACGATGCCTGAAAGAGTGTCCATCTTATTTAGTCGCTATTCGTTCGCTCATTTTCTGGTTGAGGAGCACATCGCCCGAATAGAGGATGAAAGCCCCGGGAAGCCCCTTCTCGAGCAGGAGCGCCATCCCTTCTTCCGAACCCAGCGCCATGCAGGCCGTGGCCATGGCATCGGCCTCCATGCAGGTGGGCGCCACCACCGACGCGCTCAGTATGTCGCTCTTCACGGGCATGCCGGTGCGGGGCGAGATGGTGTGTCCGAACGTCTCGCCGTTGCTGATGTGATAGTTGCGGTAGTTGCCCGAAGTGGCGAGCGCCTCGTCGCTGAGCTCAATGATGAGCGGGTCGCGGAAAGTGGGCATCTTGTCGCTTCCGAAGGCCTCCTTCAGGAAGTCGCGGTCGGGAGTCTCGATTAGTATTCTCCATTTGTGGCCTTCGGGATTGTTGCCGAAGCATACTATCTCGCCCCCAATCTCGAGCATGAGGTTGGTGCATCCGCGGTCGCGGAGCGCCTGCGCCGCCACGTCGACTCCGTAGCCCTTCGCGAGGGCCGAGAAGTTGAATTTCATGTCGGGCGATTCCTTATGCAGGATACCGTCCTGTATGTAGGTCTTGTCGATGCCAACAATAGGGAGGAGCGACTTGACGAGTGCCGTGTCGTTGGTAGGGGTGCGGTTCTCGCCGAAGCCCCAAGCCTCGATGAGGGGCGACACGGTGGGGTCGAACATGCCGTTGCTGGCATGGCTCACGGCCTTCGCCATGTTGTAGACCTTCGTGAGGTGACGGTCGACGGGTCCGTGGGATGACTTGTTGATTTTCGAGATGAGGGAGTTGTGGTCGAACACCGAGATGCTCTGCTCCACCTTTATGAGGGAGTCGATGGCGTCGGCAATCATGTCGGAGTCGCCGTAGTAGGTGGCGTGCCACATCGTGTTCCATATCATTCCTTCATCTTTCTGCCAGGAGTGGAGGTCGATGCAGGCGGGGATGCAGATGCTGAGCATCAGGAGTATAGCGGCGAGGGAGAGTTTCGCGACAGGTCGGCGTAGGTATTCGGTCTTTATCATGCGGCAGGTTTTTTGTATCTTGACGGAGAGGTAGGTTCATAAGTGTCGGATGTCAAAGTTAAGCATAATTTTTGAGAGCGGCAACTATTTTCCATTTTTTATTCCCCCGTGCCCATATCGCCGGCAGCGACCGCAAACGCCTGTTAAGGATGTTTTCTCTTTCGAAACCGAGGTGTTAAATGAAATTAATGAAGAAAAATGAAATAAAATTTGGTGGAAATAAAAATATTTGCTAATTTTGCATTGTGAAAGTCCGGGCGGGCGGCTGAGTACGCTCCGGGCGAAGATGTTAAAAACTTAAATATATATAGATGAAAGCACAAGAGTTTCTTGCAGAATTGCAGCGTCGTTTCCCCAACGAACCCGAATATCTTCAGGCAGTGGAAGAGGTGGTAGGCAGCATCGAGGATGTCTACAATGAATATCCGGCGTTTGACAACGTGAACCTTATCGAACGCCTCTGCATCCCCGACCGTGTCTACACGTTCCGCGTATCGTGGATAGACGACAACGGCAAGGTGCGCACCAACATGGGCTACCGCATACAGCACAATAATGCCATCGGCCCCTACAAGGGAGGCATCCGCTTCCACTCGTCGGTGAACCTGTCGATTCTCAAGTTTCTCGCTTTCGAGCAGACATTCAAGAATTCGCTCACCACTCTCGCGATGGGTGGCGCCAAGGGCGGCAGCGACTTCTCGCCGCGCGGCAAGAGCGACATGGAGGTGATGCGTTTCTGCCAGGCATTCATGCAGGAGCTCTCGCGCCACATCGGCGCCGACACCGACGTGCCGGCCGGCGACATCGGAGTAGGAGGCCGCGAGGTGGGCTACATGTTCGGCTGGTACAAGAAGATGCAGCGTGAGTTTACCGGCAGCTTCACCGGCAAGGGCCTCGACTTCGGCGGCTCGCTCATGCGCCCCGAGGCAACGGGCTACGGCAACGTCTACTTCCTCCTCAACATGCTCGCCACAAAGGGCATCGACATTGCAGGAAAGAAAGTGGCTATCTCCGGCTCGGGCAACGTGGCGCTCTACACGGCCGAGAAACTAATCTCGCTCGGCGCGAAGGTGATGTCGATGAGCGACAGCGACGGCTCTGTGCTCTTCCCCGAGGGAATGACCCGCGAGCAGTTCGACCGCCTTTTCGAGCACAAGATCTACATGCGTGGCCGCATCAGCGAATATGCCGCCGCCGAGGGCCTTCCCTACCACAGCGGCAAACGCCCCTGGACGCTGATGAAATATGACATTGCGATGCCTTCCGCCACTCAGAACGAAATTAACGGCGAGGAAGCGAAGGCACTCGTGGATGGCGGCGTGATAGCAGTGAGCGAGGGAGCCAACATGCCCTCCACGCGTGAGGCTGTGGCCGAATTCCTCAAGGCGCGCATCCTCTACGCTCCGGGCAAGGCTGCCAACGCGGGCGGCGTGTCGGTTTCGGGCCTCGAGATGGCTCAGAACGCGCAGAAGATGAAGTGGACGGCGGAAGACGTCGACCTCAAACTTCAGGAGATAATGAAAGACATTCATGAGCAGTGTGTGAAATACGGCACTGCCGACGATGGCTTTGTCAACTATGTGAAAGGCGCCAACACCGCCGGCTTCCTGAAAGTGGCCAAGGCGATGTATGCCCAGGGCGTCTTCTGATATCAGGACAAAACCGCCCCGGGGTTTCTGAAATTTTATGAGATGGGGTCTAAACCGGCTCCCGATGAAAAACTTCTTCGGGAGTCGGTTCGTTATACTTTAAGTAGCTGTATGTATCTGCTGGCGGGGATAGTCAGCCGGAGGTGCGCACGATGAAGGCTATATGGCTGTCAGAGAGCGCGTAAGTATCCTGAAGACGGCGTAGTTCTCAAGCCGCGGATCATTTCAGCTGCGAGAGGAAGCACATATCGTTCATTTTTTTCTCAACTGCTTATATGAAAGACTCATTTGTATTTTTAGCCGATGGCTTTGAAGAAATCGAGGCCATTTCAGTGATCGACATCCTCCGCCGGGCCGGCATGGATGTGAAGACAGTTTCAATCACGGCGTCGCTTCTGGTGAAGGGTGCGCATGGCGTGGGCATCACCGCCGACTGCCTCTACGACAGCACCATCTTCGGAGATGCCGAGTGGTTGATACTCCCGGGCGGTATGCCGGGAGCCACCAACCTCCACGACTTCGCTCCGCTGCAGGGTCTTCTGCGCAGCCAGGCCGAGTCGAAATCGGGACGCATAGCAGCAATCTGTGCCTCACCGGGCGAGATCCTGGGCAGGTTCGGGCTCCTGAAGGGACACCGCTTCACTTGTTATCCCGGCTTCGAGGGCAAGGTGGAAGGTGCGGAATATGTGCCCCACAAAGTTGTGGTGTCGGGCAAGTTCGTCACAGCCAACGGCCCCGCCAGCGCGCCACTCTGGGCCCTCTCGATAGTGAAGGAGTCGCTCGGCGAGCAGAAGGCAAACGAAGTGGCTTCGGGCATGCTCATCCATGCCAAACAGCTCAACGCATCTGATTTCAATTTCAATTTCGGCTGATACGGTGGCCGGAGTGTAATAAATAAGGATATTTTTTAAGAAACACGTCTATTTCAGTCAGATATCAGAATCAATTCATGTCAGACACGTTTCTAACGATAGAAAGGGAAGGCACCGGCAAGTTCACCGAGAAGAAAAGCCGGTTTCTTTCCTTTGCTTTTCATGCGCGCGACGCCGCCGAGGCGCGCGAGAAGATGAAATCGCTTCAGAATGAATATCACGATGCCCGCCATGTGTGCTGGGCCTACGTGGTGGGTCCCGACAGGGCCGAATGGCAGGCCAACGACAACGGCGAGCCTTCGGGCACTGCCGGCAAACCGATATTGGGGCAGATCAACTCGCTTGGGCTCACCGATGTGGTGGTGGGGGTGGTGAGGTATTTCGGCGGCATCAAGCTGGGCACTCCCGGCCTGATAGCGGCCTATCGCGAGGCCGCTTCGCTCGCTCTCGAGGCGTCGGGGGTGAAGGAATGCGTAAGGATGCACGAGGTGTCGTTCACGTTCCCCTACATGGCGATGAACGATGTGATGAAAGTGGTGAAATCTTCCGGCGCGCAGATAGCGGCCCAGGAGTTTGACAACTCGTGCAGCATGACCCTCGTGGTGAGGCTCGGCGACGCCGAGGCTCTTGAAAGCCGCCTCGCCAAGGTAGACGGCCTCACATTCTGAGCGGAACGTCGCGCAGGTCGGTGACTTTGCCGAGGAATAGGGGAGAGGACGATTGGAAAGGTTTGGATTTGCAGTCGTAGTAGATGGCGTGCCAGCCGGCATCGATGGCCCCCTGCACGTCGTTGGCCGGATTGTCGCCTATCATGAGGGCGGTGTTGGGAGTGGCTCCCGTGGCACGCTCGGCATGGCGGAAAAGCCGCACGTCGGGTTTCTGAATCCCGATTTCCTCACTTATCACGGTGCGCTGTATGTAGCGCGAGAGCCCCATCGTGGCCAGTTTGCGGTATTGTACGGCCCGGAAACCGTTGGTGAGCACCCCGATGAGGTAATGGCGCGAGAGCGATTTCAGCAGTTGTTCGGCGCCGGGACAGGGAGCGGGGCATTGGGCGAGAAGGTCGAGATAGCGGTCGTTGAGCCGTTGCGACTCCTCGAGCACCCGGCTGCCGTCGAGTTCCGGCCAGAGGGTTAGCCTGAAACGCTCGGGCTGCAGGAATGCCGAAGTGATCTCGCCCCGCTCGTGAAGCTGCCACATTCGGGCGTTGTGGATGTGGTATTCCTCAATGAAGGCGTCGGGGGTGGGGAAGACCTTGCGTATGCACTCCTGTTCGGCCCACAGCGCGCGGAGCGATTTGAGCGATGAGGCGGCGAAGTCGAAGAGGGTGTCGTCGAGGTCGAAAAATATCCATTTTATAGCCATGATTCATCTTGTTTGGTGCAAAGATAACACTAATTTCGCTTAAAAATTCATTTTTTTGCCCTGATATTGTTATTAATTCAAAAAAAATCACGATATTTGCACTCGCAAAACGGGGAGGTGCCCGAAAAAGCCCTTTCCGGAGTAGCTTCTGCCCTTGAAAAAGGGTGCTGAAACATACAATCCAAAATATTCAAATATTCCAGCAAAATGACTAAGGCAGACATCGTCAACGAAATTTCGCGCAACACCGGCATCGAGCGTGCCTCTGTGTTGTCTGTAGTGGAAAATTTCATGGAAGTAATGAAGGACTCCATGGCAGCCGGCAACAATGTGTATCTCCGTGGTTTTGGAAGCTTCATCATTAAGACCCGCAAGGAGAAGACAGCCCGCAATATCTCGAAAAACACCTCAATCAGAATACCCGAACACAAGATTCCGGCTTTCAAGCCCTCGAAGGTATTCCTCGAAATGGTGAAGAAAGATTGATCACCTGCACACCGGGACTTCAACGACCGCCCGGACATGAACGACAACCGGGACAACAACGACAATAAATATAAACAGAAACTTTAAATACAAACTATTATGCCCAGCGGAAAGAAAAGAAAAGGCCACAAGATGGCTACCCACAAGCGTAAAAAAAGACTGAGAAAGAATCGTCATAAGAAGAAATAATCCGGCTTCGGAAGCCGGATGTCTTCAAGCGAGACATCGCTCAGCGCGTAGCTACCGCCAACCGGCGGCTACGAAACATAACGACAAGCCGGATGGAAGGGTAAACTTATCTTGCCATTCCCGGCTTGCCCTTTTTTTTAAAACCATCAACCATAATGGAACAGTTGAAAAGCGAACTCTTCGTGGATGTGCAGCCGAAGGAGATATCCATCGCGCTGCTCGAAGACTCCCGCCTGGTTTCCTTGCAGAAGGAGAGCAGAAACGTCGTCTATGCCGTAGGCGACCTCTACCTCGCCAAGGTGAAGAAAATCATGCCGGGACTGAATGCCGCGTTTGTAGACGTAGGCTACGAGAAAGACGCTTTTCTTCATTATCTCGACCTCGGTCCGCAGTTCTCCACCTATTCGGAGCTGCTCAAGAAGGCTCTCGACGACACCGCCACAGTGCCGGAGATAGCGGCGATCGAACGCCGCCCCGACATCCCCAAGCAGGGCAAAATAGCCGACGTGCTGCAGCCGGGCCAGAAACTCCTGGTGCAGATAGCCAAGGAACCGATCTCGACCAAAGGCCCCAGGCTCACCACCGAGCTCTCGCTCACCGGACGTTTCATGGTCCTCATCCCTTTCGGCAACAAAATCTCAATCTCTCAAAAAATTAAGTCGTCTGAAGAAAAGGCGCGCCTGCGCCATCTCATCAGCAGCATCAAGCCGGAAGGTTTCGGCGTGATAGTGCGCACTTCTGCTGAGGGCAAGAGGGTGGCTGAACTCATCGGCGAGCTACGCTCCCTCCTCGACGCGTGGAAGTCGTCGGTAGCCAAGATGCAGATAAGCCAGCCTCCGGCCCTCATCTATGAGGAGGATTCACGCGCCGTGAGCATCATCCGCGACATCTTCAACCCCTCGTTTGAGGCGGTATATGTCAACAACGCGGAGATCTTCGAGCAGATTCAGGCCTACGTGGCGCTGATAGCTCCCGACCGCAAGGATATCGTGAAACTCTACACGAAGGATGTGCCGATGTTCGACACCTTTAACATCACGAGGCAGATAAAGTCGGCATTCGGAAAGACCGTCTCCTTCAAGTCGGGCGCCTACCTCATAATCGAGCACACCGAGGCGCTTCACGTGATCGACGTCAATTCAGGCAACAGGAGCAAGGCTTCGCAAGATCAGGAAAGCAATGCCCTCGATGTGAATCTGAGGGCTGCCGATGAAATCGCTCGCCAGCTCAGGCTCCGCGATATGGGCGGCATCATCGTGGTCGACTTCATCGACATGGCGCAGTCGGAACACCGCCAGCAGTTGCTCGACCACATGCGCGACATAATGGCAAAAGACCGTGCGCGCCACAACATCCTGCCGCTCTCGAAATTCGGCCTCATGCAGATCACCCGCCAGAGGGTGCGCCCGGCGCTCGACATCACCACCGAGGAGTCGTGCCCGAGCTGCTTCGGAAAAGGGGAGGTGCAGCCCTCGTTGCTCTTCACCGACAAACTGGAGGAAAAACTCGAATATCTCACCCAGAACCTTGAAGTGAAGAAATTCACGATGTATATCCATCCCTATGTGGAGGCTTACGTCAAGAAAGGAGTCTTCTCGCTTTATGGCAAATGGCGCCGCCGCTTCGGACGCGGCGTGAAGATAGTGCCCGACGAGTCGCTGGCCTATCTGCAGTATAAGGTGCTTGATGCCGAAGGCCGCGAGATCTATCTTCATGAGGAGAGCGACATGAGCTCGGCGCATTCGAAAAATGCCACCCGCTCCGACAGAAACTCGGAAGAGTCGACACCTGCCACGGAAAACTGACCGGTGCCGGACAATATAAGTGTCGGCATCAGATAATGAAGAAAGCTAAAAAAGCGATTTCCCTCGGGGAAATCGCTTTTTTTTCGTAATGTCAGTGAGCCGGCGTGTCATTCCAGCACCCGGATGTCGGCGCAGTCGTATGCCACCACTTCGGCTTCGGCGATGGGTTTGCTCTCTGCCTCAGATGCGCGCACTGTGGCGTGGCGCACGTCGTCGAGCACCACCACCGGACGGTTGTCGGGCTTGGCGCAGCTCACTATCAGTCCGTCGACTCTCAGCCCGTCGACGTGGCGTGCGTAAAGGCCGTAGGCGGGTGTCGGGCCGGCGAAGCGCGGTTCGGGATAGTTGGTGCCCTGCTCGCGATATGCGCGGGGATCGGCGAGAGGCTGTCCGCCGCCGCGGTAATTGATCTGGATGTTGCTCAGGCTTACGTTGCGTATCGGCTCATCTTTCATTCCGGTCACGATGATGGAGCAGAGCGAGTCGCAGTCGTTGGCCACCACGTTCGAAATCTTTATGTCGCGCGCCGATGAGAGATGCGTGTCTTCCTTCGGGCCGCGGTTGCGGCAGCCGGTAGTGATGTAGATAGGGTAGTGGTGCACGTGGTTGAGCGTCACGTTGCTGACGCTGATGTTTTCCATCACACCGCGGTCTACGGTCTCGAAAGCCAGTCCGCTTGAATAGTTGAAGGTGCAGTTGCTGAGAGTGATGTCGCGGTAGCCGCCGTTAGACTCGGTGCCGAGCTTGAAGCGTCCGCATACCCAGTTCACTTTCTCCGGAATGTATTCGCCAGAGAGCAAAGTGCCGAGCTTGTAGCCCGTGATGTGGCAGTTGGTGATGCTGATGTGCTCGCACACCACCGGCTTCTTCAGCGCGTAGGAACTTTTCAGCACCAGGGCGTCGTCGCTCGGGGTGTTGACGCGGCAGTTGCTCACCGAGAGATACTTGCAGCAGTCGATGTCGATGCCGTCGCGGTTTGTGTCGATTGTCACGTTGTCGATAGTTCCGAGCTCGCATCCGGTGGCGATGATGGCGAAGTGTCCGCCGCGGTAGATGGTGATGTCGCGGATGGTGATGTTGCGACATTGCTTCAGGGCTATGGCCTTGTCGCCGGTGCCGATCGAGCCGCCCTGCACGTTGCCTGCGCGCTCGGTATCTTTCTTGGTGAGACCCTTGCCGTCGATCATGCCGTGGCCGGTGATGCTCACGTTCTCAGCCCCTTCTGCCCATATCAGTGAGTTATGGAAATAGGTGTGGCCTCCATCCTGATATTCGGGAAAACCGCCGAACGATTCGCTCTCGTCGTAGGCCTTCATCTCGGCCGGAGCGGCGAGAATGACGCATCCCGCCGAGAGGTTGAGGTGTATGTCAGACTTCAGCCGGATGCTTCCGCTCAGATATGTGCCGGCGGGAAAATAAATTTCGCCTCCGCCCGCAGTAGCGGCAGCCTCGATGGCTTTGTTGATGGCGGGAGAGTCGAGCGTGGTTCCGTCGCCTTTCGCGCCGTAGTCGCGCACGTTGTAGATTCCTGATGCTTCGGCCGCGAAAAGAGTGGCCAAAAACAGCATTAAGATTGAGATTCGTTTCATGACGATGTTGTAATATTAAGGTTTATAGTGCTTTGTGCGTGGAGTGCGTGGCCGCTTACGCAAGGTAGTCGGCCACGATGAATGTGCTTCCTCCTATGTAGATAACGTCGTCGGGCGCGGCATTGTTTCGTGCAGCCTCAGCGGCCGCCTTCGGATTGGGATAGCATTCACCCTCCAGACCATGCTCGCGGAATTTCTGCTGAAGGTCGGCTACGGGCAATGCCCTCGGTATGGCAGCCTGGGTGAGATAATAGGTGGCGTCGCGCGGCAGAAGCCCGATTATGTCGTCGATGGCTTTGTCGGCTACAAATCCTATCACTAAATGTTTGGCTCCGTTTCTCTTCCGCGCCGTGCGCTCGAGCTGCCCCATGGTGTAGCCCAGTCCGGCTTCGTTGTGGCCGGTGTCGCACACCGTCAGCGGCGAGTCCGACAGTTTCATCCAGCGTCCGGCAAGCCCCGTCAGGCCGCACACCTCAGCCATCCCTTTGCGCATGGATTCTTCCGATATCTCCACTCCGGTGCGCTGCAGTTCGTAGAGAGCGGCGAGCACGGTGTTGATGTTCTTCTTCTGGTAGTCGCCTCCAAGTTCGCAATGGAATGATCCGCAGACGGGGCTTTTGCAGTCGAGTCCGCCGTCGGCATTCTCCTCGCTGTGCTGCAGTGGATTGAAGTCTTCGGCAAAGAGCAGGGTAGTTCCCTCCTGACTTGCCTTCTCCTCAAACACTTCCCTGATGCTTCCCCGCGCTTCACCCACCACGGCCGGGACGTCGGTCTTGATGATGCCCGCTTTTTCAGCGGCGATTGCCTCGAGGGTGTGGCCGAGAAACTGAGTGTGGTCTTTCGAGATGTTGGTGATCACGCTCAGTATCGGAGTGATGATGTTGGTGGAATCCAGACGGCCGCCCATTCCCACTTCTATCACGGCATAGTCCACCCGCTCCTTCGCGAAGTGGTCGAAGGCCATCATCATGGTGAGCTCGAAGAAACTCGGACTTCCGGCGTAGCCGCTGTTGCGGTAGCGTTCTATGAAATCCACCACGTCTTCCTTCGGCATCATCCTGCCGTCGACACGTATCCGCTCGCGGAAGTCGACAAGGTGAGGGGAGGTGTAGAGGCCAACCTTGTAGCCCTGGCTCTGCAGTATGGCGGCAAGCAGATGGCTCGTGCTTCCCTTGCCGTTGGTGCCTCCTATGTGGATGCTCTTGAAGCGGCGGTGGGGATGTGCGAAGTGGGCGTCGAGGTCAAGGCTTGTCTGCAAGCCCGGTTTGTATGCGGCTGCTCCGGTGCGTGAAAACATCGGAAGTTGGGCGAATAGCCATTCGAGTGTCTTTTCGTATGTCATCTTGGCGTTGTTTTAAGATCAGTCGTTAGATCAATCAAGATCAGTAATATAGTATGAAGCCTGCGAGTCCCATAAGGCATATCACCAATATGGGGTGCATGCTGCGTCGCTTGCCTCGGATGTTTATCTTGAAGTAGACGAGGCAGAATGCTGTGATGCAGATTGCGATGCTGCTCACGAGCGTGCGGGTGTCGTGGTCGGGCGAAAAGTTTTCCCAGTTCATCAGCATTATGGCAGCCGAAGCGATAAGTCCGATCAATACGGGTCGCAGACCGGCGAATATGGCTTTGATCACTCCGCTTTCGTTGTGCTTGCGGATGAAGTGCGATGCCTTTATGACGAGGAAGAAGGAGGGCACCGTCACGGTGAGAGTGCAGAGCAGGCTTCCGAGAAAGCCCCACAAAGGGGAGGCAAGGGTGCCCCCCGACACTTGTCCGGGCGCCACATATCCGATATAAGTGGCTGAGTTGATGCCGATAGGTCCGGGAGTCATCTGCGAGATGGCTACGATGTCGGTAAACATCTGTTCGGAAATCCATCCCGGTCCTACCACCGAGCGTTCTACGAGGGAGAGCATTGCGTAGCCCCCTCCGAATCCAAAGATGCCTATCTTGAGATAGGCCCATATCATTTTCAAATATATTTCCACGGGGAGTCTGATTTATTTTAAGCCTTGCAGTCTTGACTCAAGGTATAGGGTTAAAGGTTGAGGTTTAGGTTGTTGCGTTGAAGAGGTCGGATTTGGTCAATTCCTTCATGCTGCGGGAGGCTCCTTGCGTATCCGCCTGCGGGTGTATTCCCAATGGAGGTATCCGCCTGCGCCTCCGATCGCTATCCACGTTATCGGGTTGGAGATCACGCCTATGTTGAGCGATATCATGATTGCGGCGAGAGCCGGTATCCATGCGGTGGAAAGTGTCAGTTTTGATGATTTTGCCGTAGTGATCACCGGGGCGATGATGAGAGCCACCACCGCCGGACGTATACCCATGAATATCGCGCTCAGCACCCGATTATTTTTGATGCTTTCAGGCGTCAGGAAGATGGCGATGGCGAGAATGAGCAGGAAAGAGGGGAGTATGGTGCCGATGGCGGCTACGATGCCTCCTTTCATGCCTTTGAGCCTGTCGCCGATGCAGGTGGCGAAGTTGACGGCAAGAACGCCCGGCACTGATTGCGCTATGGCGATGAGGTCGAGAAATTCATCTTTCCGTATCCAGTGATGCCTGTCTACCACTTCTTTCTCGATGATCGCTATCATGGCCCAGCCACCACCGAAAGTGAAGGCTCCGATTTTGAAGAATGTAAGAAAAAGTTGCCTGTAGATACCCATTGTTGCCAATGTTGAGATTTGAAATTATAATGTTGAATCCTTAACGCCCTCGTGGGGGCGTCTCTTATATTAAACATTTATCGGGCTGATTTAGACATAAGGATTAAAATAATTTGTCGGAATGCGTATTTTTTGATGCAGAAATCGGCGGTTTTCTCAATTTTTATTGCTAACTTTGCAGTTGCGCAGATTGTATGCGTAATATACAACTTTAATATACTACGTAAAAATTCTACATAAAAATGGCACTCTGGTTTGAAACCAAGATTAGATACGACCGCATGCAGGAAAACGGAGCGGTGAAAAAAGTGAATGAACCTTACCTTGTGGATGCTCTGACCTTTACGGATGCTGAAGCACGCATCATAGAGAAGATCACACCGTTCATATCAGGCGAATTTTCAGTATCGGCAGTGAAGAAAACCAAGATTTCCGAGATTTTCTTCGATGAGTCGGACTATGCCGACAAATACTACATGGTGAAGGTGAATTTCATCACTCTCGACGAGAAAAGCGGCAAGGAAAAGAAATCGGCTTCATTCATTCTCGTGCAGGCCGGCGACTTCCAGAACGCGCTCGGACGTTTCCAGGACGGCATGAAGGGCACGATGGCCGACTATCAGATTGCCTCAATCGTGGAGACTCCTCTCATGGACGTCTATCCCTACGAATACGATTCTCCCGACAACACTACAAAACCGGCTGAATGATGGCTATTGGCGAGGAAATCAGGAAAATCCATCAGATGCTTCCCGACGGCGTCGAGCTGTGTGCGGTGAGCAAATTCCACGACGCTGATGCCATTGCCGAGGCCTACGCCGCCGGCCAGCGCATCTTCGGCGAGAGCCGCGTGCAGGAATTGCTCGGCAAGACGGCCGCTCTCCCTGCCGACATAAGGTGGCATTTCATCGGGCATCTCCAGACCAACAAGGTGCGTCGTCTGCTCCCGGCTGTAGCTCTCATCGAAAGCGTCGATTCGGAGCATCTGCTCGAGGTTATCGACGAGGAGTCGGCCAAGGCAGGCATAGTGAGCCGTGTGCTGATGCAGGTGCATGTGGCGCGTGAGGAGACCAAATTCGGTTTCCTGCCCGAGGAGCTGCTGGAGTATTTCCGCTGCCGCAGGTTCGAGACGCTCAAGGCTACGCATATATGCGGAGTGATGGGCATGGCGTCAAACACCGATGATGCCGACCGCGTCCGCGCCGATTTCCATTCCATCGCCGAGGTCTACCGCAGCATAAAGGAAATCGCCCCCGACCTCAGGGGCTTCGACACCCTCTCGATGGGCATGTCGGGCGACTGGCCGATAGCCGTCGACGAAGGTGCGAATCTCGTGAGGATAGGCACCGCGATTTTCGGCCCCCGGCAGTATTGAACTTAATTTCCGACAACCTTTTTTACATCCATAATCAATCCAAAAATTAATCTAAAACAATAACCTTATAATTGAAACCAAAACAATGAGCAAGACTTCTGCTGCTGCAGCTTCGACTCCCGGCTCGGGACGTACCGTAGCAATCATTACGATGTTTTTCATCTTCGCGATGATATCGTTTGTCACCAACATGGCCGCGCCTTTCGGCAATATCTGGGGTTTCAGATATGAATGGGCAGGCATGGCAGGCAACCTTATGAACTTCACGGCTTACCTCTTCATGGGTATCCCCGCCGGCAACATGCTTATCAAATATGGATATAAGAAGACTGCCCTCATCGCACTAGCTGTGGGTGCCGTGGGCCTCTTCATACAGCTCGCCTCCAGCTGGGGCGGCGCCAACGAGACCGCTCTCTTCATCTATCTTCTCGGCGCCCTCGTGTGCGGCTTCTGCGTCTGCATGCTCAACACCGTGGTAAACCCCATGCTCAACCTTCTCGGCGGCGGCGGCAACAAGGGCAACCAGCTCATCCAGACCGGCGGCTCGCTCAACTCCCTTTCCGGCACCCTGACCCCGATGCTCGTCGGCGTCCTCGTGGGCACCCTCACCAAGGAAACGACAATGGCTGCCGTGGCTCCGCTCGTGATCACCGGCATCGTCATCTTCGTGCTCGCCTTCATCATCATCAGCTTCATCAAGATTGAGGAACCTCAGAAAAACCTGAGCAAGGCTACCTACGAACACTCACCCTTCGCTTTCCGCCACTGCATCCTCGGCATCATCGCCATCTTCTTCTATGTAGGTGTGGAAATCGGTATCCCGGGCGAGATGAACGCATGGATCAGCCGTGAAAACTTCGAAGGCGCTGCCGCAGTAGCCGGTTCGCTCGCCGCTCTCTACTGGCTGCTCATGCTCGTGGGCCGCTTCCTGAGCTCGATCATCAGCGGCAAGGTATCCACCCGCATGCAGCTCATCGTGGTTTCGGCCATCGCTCTCGCTTTCCTTCTCACAGCAATCCTGCTTCCTGAATCGATCAAGTTCCAGTCGCCCAGCTTCGAGGCTCTCAACATCACCAGCGGTGAGGTTCCCCTCAAGTGTCTCTTCCTTTTCCTCTGCGGCATCTGCACCTCAGTGATGTGGGGCGGCATCTTCAACCTCGCCACCGAGGGACTCGGCAAATACACAGCCAAGGCTTCCGGCCTCTTCATGACCATGGTGGTGGGCGGCGGCATCATGCCTTTCATCCAGGACTGGATTGCCCGCAACTTCGGCTACGTCAACAGCTACTGGCTCGTGTTCGCCATGGTGGCTTATATCTTCTACTATGCGCTCGTAGGCTGCAAGAATGTCAATACAGACATACCTGTGGATGACATCAACGAAGACCAGGTGCTCAATGCCGGATAATCCAGCTTACCAAAGTATATAACCAAATTCAAAATTATCTATCTATGTCAAAGAAAATTGATTCAGCCCTTCTCAACCGCGGTGCCGACAACATGCGTGTGCTCATCGCTGAGATGGTGGAGAAGGCTAAGTCCGGTCACCCCGGCGGTGCCATGGGTGGCGCCGACTTCGTCAACGTGCTTTATTCCTCCTTCCTCAACTACGACCCGGAAGACCCTTCATGGTTCGCACGCGACCGTTTCTTCCTCGACCCCGGCCACATGAGCACAATGCTCTATTCAGTGCTCGCCCTCACCGGTAAGTTCACCATTGAGGAGCTTCAGGGCTTCCGCCAGTGGGGCACTGCCACTCCCGGCCACCCCGAACTCGACGTGATGCGCGGCATCGAAAACAGCTCCGGCCCGCTCGGCCAGGGACATGTCTATGCCGTTGGCTGCGCCATAGCTGAACGTTTCCTCGCTGCCCGTTTCGGCAGCGTTGTGGAACACAAGACCTACGCTTTCATCTCCGACGGCGGCATTCAGGAGGAAATCTCCCAGGGTGCGGGCCGCATCGCAGGCACCCTCGGCCTCCACAACCTCATCATGTTCTACGACAGCAATGAGGTGCAGCTCTCCACCAAGGTGAAGGATGTGACTTCGGAAGACACCGCTGCAAAATACCGTGCCTGGAACTGGAACGTGCTCGAAATCGACGGCACTGATCCCCTCGCCATCGCAGGCGCTATCGAAGACGCCCGCAACGAGAAGGAACGTCCGACACTCATCATCGGCCACACAGTGATGGCCCGCAAGGTAGTGGCAGCCGACGGCTCAAGCCTCGAAGGACATGTCAACACCCACGGCCAGCCGCTCACCGCTGCCGGTGCCGACCTCGACAAGACTGTAGCCAACCTCGGCGGCGACCCGAAGGATCCCTGGCAGATCTGGGACGACGTGAAGAAGCTTTACGCCGACCGTCGTGAGGAACTCATCGCCAACGCCAAGGCCCGTAAGGCTGAATATGCCGAATGGGCGAAGGCTAACCCCGAGGAGGCAAAGACCCTTCAGGACTGGCTCGACGGCAAACTCCCCGACCTCGACTGGAGCAAGGTGGCGCTCAAACCCAATATGGCTTCGCGCGCTTCCTCAGCCGCCGTGCTTTCTTTCCTCGCCGAACATGTGCACAACATGATCGTCAGCTCGGCCGACCTCGCCAATTCCGACAAGACCGACGGTTTCCTCAAGAAAACCCACGCTTTCGTGAAGGGTGACTTCTCCGGAGCATTCCTCCAGAGCGGCGTAGCCGAACTCACCATGGCCTGCATCTGCAACGGCATCGCCCTCCACGGCGGCTGCATCGCTGCCTGCGGCACCTTCTTCGTCTTCTCCGACTACATGAAGCCCGCCATCCGCATGGCTGCCCTCATGGAACTCCCCGTGAAGTTCATCTTCACCCACGATGCCTTCCGTGTAGGCGAAGACGGCCCGACCCACGAGCCCGTGGAGCAGGAAGCGCAGATCCGTCTGCTCGAGCAGATGGACAATCTCGCCGGCCATCAGGCTGCCCTCGTGCTCCGTCCGTGCGACAGCGCCGAGACAGTGGAAAGCTACCGCATCGCGCTTGAGAACAAGAAATCTCCCACAATCCTCGTCTTCTCCCGTCAGAACCTCGAAGACCTCCCCGCAGCCGACCGTGCCGCAGAGGCCAAGAAGACCGAGATGGGCGGATACGTGGTATACGACGCTCCCAAGACCGACATCGTGCTCGTGGCCAACGGCTCGGAAGTGGCTCTTGCCATGCACGTGGCAGAGAAGCTCGGTGAGGAAGGCGTAGGCGCCCGCGTGGTGTCGGTGCCCTCCGTAGGCCTCTTCTGCCGTCAGCCTAAGGAATACCGCGAGGAGGTCATGCCGCGCGGCGTGAAGATGTTTGGTATCACAGCCGGTCTTCCCTCGGTGCTCTATCCCGTGATGAAGGGCGATTTCAAGGTGTTCGGCATGGAGCGTTTCGGCGCTTCCGCACCCCTTAAGGTGCTCGACGAAAAGTTCGGCTACACAGTCGACAACGTGCTCGGCAAGGTGAAGGCTTTCCTCGCCGAATGAAAGAGCCAACGTATTAAGACACTTTACAAATAAGGAAAAAAGACGTGAATTTTCACGTCTTTTTTTATTGCAGTACGGGATATTTTTATTAATTTTGCAAATTATTTAGCAGAGACTATTACAACCCTTAATATTTTCATAAAAACGATCAGATTATGAGCAATCAAAAGCAGTTTCTGACCTGTGATGGCAACCAGGCAGCCGCTCATGTAAGCTACATGTTTACTGAAGTTGCGGCTATCTACCCCATCACTCCGTCTTCGACTATGGCAGAATACGTCGACGACTGGAGCGCCGCAGGCAGAAAAAACATCTTTGGAGAAACCGTACACGTGCAGGAAATGCAGTCGGAAGCCGGTGCAGCCGGTGCCGTTCATGGTTCTCTCCAGACCGGAACTCTAACATCAACCTACACCGCTTCGCAGGGCTTGCTCCTGATGATCCCCAACATGTATAAGATCGCCGGCGAACTTCTTCCCTGCGTCTTCAACGTGTCTGCCCGCACCATCGCAAGCCATGCCCTTTCGATCTTCGGCGACCACCAGGACGTGATGGCCGTGCGCCAGACAGGTTTCGCTATGCTCGCTGAAGGCAGCGTGCAGGAAGTGATGGACCTCTCCGGTGTCGCTCACCTCGCTACTATCAAGAGCAGCGTGCCTTTCGTCAATTTCTTCGACGGTTTCCGCACATCGCATGAGATCCAGAAAATCGAAGTAATCGACCAGGATGCCCTCGCCGCTCTCGTCGACCAGGATGCCCTCGCGGCTTTCCGTCGCCGTGGCCTCACTCCCGACGCTCCCGTGGCACGCGGCATGGCCGAGAACCCCGACGTTTTCTTCCAGCACAGAGAGTCGTCCAACAAATACTACGACGCAGTGCCCGAAATCGTTGAGGCTTACATGAAGGAAGTAAGCAAGATCACTGGCCGCAACTATTCACTCTTCGACTATTACGGCGACCCCGAGGCTGAAAACGTTGTTGTCGCAATGGGTTCGGTCACTGAGACTGCCAAGGAAGTCATCGACTATCTCCGCGCTCAGGGCAAGAAGGTGGGTCTCGTTTCGGTTCACCTCTATCGTCCGTTCAGCGTGAAGCATCTCCGCGCTGCCGTGCCCGCAACCTGCAAGAAGCTCTGCGTGCTCGACCGCACTAAGGAACCCGGCGCCAACGGCGAACCTCTCGCTCTCGACGTGAAGGAAGCATTCTACGGCGTTGAAGGCGCTCCCGTCATCGTGAGCGGCCGCTACGGTCTCTCTTCGAAAGACACCACTCCCGCCGCTATCCTTTCAGTGTATGAGAACCTTGAACTCGACCAGCCCAAGGACCGCTTCACTGTCAGCATCAACGACGACCTCACATTCCTCTCGCTGCCCCAGCTCCCCGAGATCAACGTCGGCGACAAGGGTATGTTCCAGGCTAAGTTCTATGGCCTCGGTGCCGACGGTACTGTTGGTGCCAACAAGAACTCCGTGAAGATCATCGGCGAGAACACCGACAAGTATTGCCAGGCTTACTTCAGCTACGACTCCAAGAAGTCGGGCGGCTTCACCTGCTCACACCTCCGCTTTGGCGACGAGCCCATCCGCAGCACTTACCTCGTGAACACTCCTAACTTCGTGGCTTGCCACGTTCAGGCTTACCTTCACATGTACGACGTGCTCCGCGGCCTGCAGGACGGCGGCACATTCCTCCTCAACACCATCTGGGAAGGTGAGGAACTTGCCGAAAACCTCCCCAACAAGGTGAAACGCTACCTCGCAAAGCACAACATCACCCTCTATTATATCAACGCTTCGAAGATAGCACAGGAAATCGGTCTGGGCAACCGCACCAACACCATCCTCCAGTCTGCTTTCTTCCGCATCACTGAGGTGATACCCGTCGACCTCGCCGTTGAGCAGATGAAGAAATTCATCAAGAAGAGCTACGGCAAGAAGGGCGACAACATCGTCAACATGAACTATGCCGCTGTCGACCGCGGTGGTGAATACAAGACACTCGCTGTCGATCCCGCATGGGCAAATCTTGAAGACGACGCTCCCGTGAAGCGCGACGAGCCGGAATTCATCACAAACGTGGTGCGTCCCATCAACGCTCAGGACGGCGACTTGCTTCCCGTAAGCACTTTCAAGGGCATCGAAGACGGCACATGGCATCAGGGCACAGCTGCCTACGAAAAACGTGGCGTGGCTGCTTTCGTTCCGGAATGGAACCCCGAAAACTGTATCCAGTGCAACATCTGCTCCTACGTTTGTCCTCACGCTTCCATCCGTCCGTTCCTCCTCAACAGCGAGGAAATGGCCAACGCTCCCTTCGGTGAAGACCACACTCTGCCTGCTATCGGCAAGGGCCTCGAAGGCCTCCGCTTCATCCAGCAGGTCGACGTGCTCGACTGCCTCGGCTGTGGCAACTGTGCCGACGTCTGCCCGGGCAAGAAGGGCGAGAAGGCTCTCACCATGAAGCACTTCGAAACTCAGGAAGCCGAAGCTGCCAACTGGGACTACCTCATCAAGAACGTCAAGAGCAAGCAGGATCTCGTCAACATTCAGCAGAATGTCAAGATGAGCCAGTTCGCTACTCCGCTCTTCGAGTTCTCCGGCGCTTGCTCAGGCTGCGGCGAGACTCCCTACGTGAAGACCATCACTCAGCTCTTCGGTGCTAACGAAATCGTGGCTAACGCTACAGGTTGCTCCTCCATCTACTCCGGCTCCGTGCCCTCCACTCCCTACACTGTCGACGAAAATGGCAACGGTCCCGCTTGGGCCAACTCCCTCTTCGAAGACTTCTGCGAGTTCGGTCTCGGCATGAACATCGCCTACGAGAAGATGCGCGCACGCCTCGTCGACACCTGCAACAAGATCCAGGCTTGCGACTGCTGCAGCGACGACGTTAAGGCTGCCGCAGCCAAGTGGCTTGAGGTTCGCGAAGACGCCAAGCAGTCGCGCGTTGCCGGCCAGGTGCTCAAGGCTGCCTGCGAGAAGTGCAACTGCGACCTCTGCAAGACTGTGATCAACACTTCTGCGTTCCTCACCAAGCGCAGCCAGTGGATCATCGGTGGCGACGGCGCTTCCTACGATATCGGTTTCGGTGGTCTCGACCACGTGATCGCTTCGGGCAAGAACGTCAACATCCTCGTTCTCGACACTGAGGTTTACTCCAACACCGGCGGCCAGAGCTCCAAGGCTACTCCTATCGGCGCTATCGCCAAGTTCGCTGCAGCCGGCAAGCGTATCCGCAAGAAAGACCTCGGTCTTATCGCCACTACCTACGGCTACGTTTACGTGGCTCAGATCGCGATGGGTGCCAACAACGCACAGACCCTCCAGGCCATCCGCGAGGCTGAGGCTTACGACGGTCCGTCGCTCATCATCGCCTACGCTCCCTGTATCAACCATGGCCTCAAGGCCGGTATGGGCAAGAGCCAGGCTGAGGAGAAGAAGGCTGTGGAATGCGGCTACTGGCACCTCTGGCGCTACAACCCCGCTCTCGAAGAGGAAGGCAAGAACCCCTTCAGCCTCGACAGCAAGGCTCCCGACTGGAGCAAGTTCCAGGATTATCTCGCAGGCGAGGTGCGTTTCGCATCTGTCAAGAAGATGTGTCCGGAAGCTGCCGACGAGCTCTTCAAGGCTTGCGAGGACAACGCACGCTGGCGCTACAACAACTACGTGCGTCTGTCGCAGCAGAACTGGGGCACAGATCCCGAACTCTCTGCCGATGAGATCTCACTCCGCAAGTAATCAATACTTCCGATAATGAAAAAGTCCGCAACATCAGTTGCGGACTTTTTTTATGCCTGACAATTCATCCGGAGGTACCGGAGGGAACATTTGATTTCGAGAAGTTCCTGTCGGAAAGACTTTATTCTGAAAAGTTCCTGTCGGGAAGACTTGATTCCGGAAGGCTCCGGAGGAAAGCCCCGGTGCGAAGCGGGCGGCTCAGAGCAGTATCAGCTTCCTCTTGGTGCCCTTTATCTTCGCTGAGGCGAGCTGCCTCACGAGCGCCGCAGCCTTAGCCGCAGGCACGGCCACGAGCGCGTGGTGGTCGCTCAGCGTGATGTTGCCTATCTCGTCGGCCGCCAGGCCTCCCTCCTTGCAGAGGAAACCCACAATGTCGCCTTTCGAAAGCTTCTCCTTGCGCCCCGCGCTGATGCGTATCGTGGCCTTGTCGCTCATGAGCCGTGACGAGGCCTGCTCATACACCTTATACACCCCGTCGGTGCTCACAAAAGGCTTCAGTTCCTCGTCGGGGCCCGTCAGCATATATATGTCGCCCGTGGCGTCTACGCGCGCCGTGCGGCCGTTGCGGTGCGTGTTGGTCTCCTCCGTCAGCGGCTGGTGATAATGGATGATGTTGCTCACTCCCCTGATGTCGAGGCCGCGCGCGGCAAGGTCGGTGGCTACGAGTATAGGTGCCGACCCGTTGTTGAACATCGTGATGGCATCCTCGCGCTGATACTGGTCGAGCTCGCCGTGATAGAGCGCGCAAGCCACATGGTGCTTCTTCAGGAAATCGGCCACCCTCACGGCGCTCTCGCGGTAGTTGACAAAGACGATGCTCTTCTGCGGAATGTCGCCCTCCGTTATGGAGCGCAGCAGCTGCAGCAGCGACTCCAGTTTGTCTTTCTCGGTGAAGACGCGGTAGATTCTCATCCTCTCGCGCACGTTGCCCGAGTTTTCCGAGAAGTCGAGTTCGGTAGGGGAGGAGAGTTTCAGGAAAGCCGGCAGGGTGTCGCACCGAGTGGCCGACGTCAGTATGAATCGGCTCGCGTTTTTGAGCCGGTTGAATATCTTCCTCATGTCGTCTTCAAAACCGAGCTCAAGCGACTTGTCGTATTCGTCGAGTATCAGTATGCGGGTCGACGACGGGTCGACGTTTCCGCGCTTCAGATGGTCGAGAAGGCGTCCCGGAGTGGCGATGATGATGTCGGGCGTCACGCTCAGCGTGTTCACCTCGTCTTCCACGTTGTGGCCGCCGTAGAGCGCCGAAACCTTGTAGCCCGATGCGAGATCGCGCACCACTCCGGCTATCTGGATCACGAGTTCGCGCGAAGGAGCGATGATGATGGCCTGCACGCGTCCTGCGGCCGGATTCAGCCATTTCAGCATGGGAAGGGTAAACGCCACTGTCTTGCCGCTGCCTGTGGGCGACACGAGTATTATTTCTTTCGATTCGGATGCGGCGGCCATCGAGCGCCGCTGCATCTCGTTTATTTCACTTATGCCGAGTTTCTGAAGGTTCGGCAGGAATTCTTTTTCTCTCATAGTATGAGTCTATGTATATTTCTATCGCTAAAATATGCAGCCGCATCCCTTTCATGAGGGGCGGCCGCACTTGCAGTTAAAACGCTTTTGTGGTTAAAATGCCCTTGTAGTTAAAACGCTTTTAAAGCAAAAAGGCTGACCTTTTGTGAAGGTCAGCCTCATGGTGGCGGGAGCAGGACTCGAACCTGCGACCTTTGGGTTATGAGCCCAACGAGCTACCACTGCTCCATCCCGCGGTGTGATTACGTGTGCAAAATTACAACATTTTTGCCCCCTTGTCAAGTGTTTTCGCGTTAATTTTTGTTAACAAAATCGGCGCCATTTCTCAACGTATTGATTCCTACGACAATAAAAATTCCGCCCAGCGGGTCAGTTATCGCGGCTTCTGAGGCCGTTGAGCAATATGGAGGAGAAGATGCGTGCCAGCTCATCCTTGTCCACACCCGTCTCGGAGATGTCTTCCTTGATGTAGGGCACGTCGAGACCCTGGATGGTCTTGGTGATCACCATCGCCATCCTCGGTATGTTGTCGATCTCGAAGATGCCCTCGGCCACTCCCTCCGAAAGTATCTGATGGAGCAGGATTGTTTCCTTGCGGCTTACAGCCCTGCGGGCGCGGTCTACCTTGCGGATGTCGCGGAAAAACCATGCTCGCAACGTGCCGTTGCGCGAAACCACCTCACGCATAGTCTCGAAGTGGGCGCTGATATATTCCTGAAGCTTCACATCCGCCGGCTCGGCTTTCGCCACAATCGTGCGAAGCCGCGAGAGCACGATGTCGGTCTCCTGCTCTATCACCGCGTTGTAGATGTCTTTCTTGCTCTTGAAATAAGTGTAGATGGTGCGTCTTCCCTTCTCGGATGCCGACGCGATATCGTTCATGGTGGTATTCTCGACACCTTTTCTCGCAAAAAGCTGTCGTGCCACCTCTATGAATTTCTCTCGTGTCTTTAATCCCATCGTAGATTTTTTATTGTAGTGTGTTTTAAGAAGTTCAAAGCCTATGCTGTTTCCTGATTCAGCGATAAGTTCAAACCGCTTATATTGCAAAGTTAATTAAAAAAATCCAAAAATCCCAATAATTTCACTTTTTGCATCCGATTTTTGCCCGAACAAAGACTAAAAAAAGCAGCACCGACCATCGCCGGTGCCACCTTTCTATCTATGCGGGCGCTATTCTCGCCGCTCCATCTTCAGCCTTCATCAATGCTTGTTGATCCACGTCTGATAAGCATTCTGTTCGTTAGTGTTCAGAATCATTATGCATCTTACGGTGTATGCGTTACCTCTACTTGTCGAAGGATTATAATTATAATCCCTGCTATTTTCGTTTGCTTGATAATATCCTCTTGCATCAAGTGATTTATAATAAGCACTGTTGTTATTTACATAATCGCTTGTCCAATACCAGCCATAATTTTCTCTGTTGGTGTTGACAGTTGCTGCCGCGCAGGGTAAGTAGCATCCCATGTATTTGCCGTTGTGCTTCAATACCGACACTATGTATGGTCGTTGCTTCGACCATTGCAGATTATACCATATTTGATTGAATTCTCCATTGTTTGGCACTTTCCATCTATTCTGGTACTTTGTCGTGTAGAAAGGAGAAGTCAATTCGCCGGGGTCCTGATTGAACCGGAAATAATTGTCTTTTACCCAAGTTGTGAACTGGTTGCTGTTGGTGTTTCCGTTTTCTCGCCAGATGTCATTATAGGTGAAGTAGCCTCCTGAGAAGAGTTTGTTGTCGAAATCGGAAGTGCTTGTCGTGTTGGTGGCATGCAGGTCCTGAAAGCCGGAATAATTCAGCGCTCTGTTGTAGGTTGTCCCGTTCAGTCTCGGTACAGCTCCCACATTTCTGTCGGCAACCAATATCGGGTTGTTTCCGTTAGCGAGCACAACGTCCGATATCTCGCAGTTGGTTGTGATTCTCACGTCAAAACTGATGGTCTGGCTCTCGCCCTTCTCTATTCCGTCCTTATGATAGGCTGTGACTCTGATTGTGCCTACGATATCGGGGTCGCCGGGACCGGTGCGGAACACGTTCATATAGAATTTCTGACCATTCTGCATCTTGTCGAGTATCTGGTAATGTGGATTCCTGAGATACGTCTGGGTTATTCCGTTAGTCGTGGCCATTGTTACTTTAGGCGACCAGTAAGTATAGTTGGCATCGTCTGCCGCACTTGCCGGGATGTGTGAACTTTTCTGAGTTCGTAATATAGCAGAGTTCGGGCTGAGCGAGAGATCGCGGCACGCGTCGAAGTCGGTCTCCACTTTATATAGATAGTTCACCGGATCGGCGAGATTGACAAATATGTCTTTCTGCACGGAGAATGTGTTGCTTCGTTCTTCGTTTGTATTCATTGTAGACGATTTCCTGATTTCATTCAAGAATCCCTCAATCTCCATCACTCCGTTCTGAGGATACGGATATATCGACAGAAGCACCTTGCTCTTGGGCTGCTTGAGTTTTATATATACCGGTGCCACTTCTTCTTCGGTTACTCCGTTTCGGGTCACCTTGAGGGTAATCTCACGGTCAGCACCGCTGATATTTGCCGGTATCACAATCTCCAGGAAGCCCTTGTTGCCGCCTGCTTTCGTGTAGGAAGCACCTTTCGAGCCCCAGTTGGAGGAGAAATCATTCTCAGCGTCTTTGCCATCGGCGTTGACAGGTTTCACTGTCCATCCCTGGGTTGTGGAACCGGTCTGTACCTGATAGAGGAACGTGGTTCCTGTGCCCGATACGCGTGGAGTCAATGTGCCGGTCTGGCCGTTGACAGTAAGCATTTTCACATCATCGTTGACCGACAACTGTTGTACGTTGACAGCGACTGAAAGTGTCTTACCATCTTTGGTGAGGCCTGTCACCTTGAAATAGCCGTATTTCACGAAATTGGTGTTGTTGCGGGTAAGCGTTTGGAATGTGATGCTGCCGCTTGCCTCGGTCTCATCCTTCTCTATGGTGTGAGAGAAGTCTCCGTTGGCGTTTCCTGTGCTGTTCACTTCCTCAAGTTTCCATGTCATGCCTTCACGCACCTTGACAGTGATTTTCTGTTTCAGTCCCTGGTCGCCGTCGAAAGTGACGCTGGTCTTCGAGAGGATTATGAAGTTGCCGGATGCGTCGGCGTCGCTGTTGGTGTCGCTGTCTTCCCATGTTTCCTCCACGGTGGCTACCAGCACCGGTGCGTTGGTGAGGCGTGCGGCCGACTCCGTCGGGGCGCCGGGACCTTTTACTCCCATGATATTGGCGGTGTAGACATGGTTCTTTTCAAGCAGCTGCGCCTCCTTGCCCTGGTTGAGGTTGAAGCGGTAGTAGTTCAGTTCATCGCTTCCTTTATAATAGGCGGCGATCATCAGATATGTTGTCACGGCGTCGTCCTGTGTCGGTTTGGCTATGCTGTTGGGCAACGTATAGAGCGAGGCCCGGATTTTCTGGCTGTATACGCCCGAGACGGATTGCTCCGCCGGGTCAACTGCCAGATAATAGGGAGCCTGATCTTCCGGCGACTCGTCGGAGATGCCGGGCTGCACGGTGCCCTTGGTGTAGTCGTCGAGCCAGAGGAATGTGTTGTTACGGTAGTTGCACACCTTCACCCACTTTATGTCGAGGTCTTCCGTAGCGTAGTTGTTGAGGTCGATGCGCGCCACCTGACGGCGGAAGAGGATCGATCCGTCGGAAACGTAACGTCCTTCCACCACCTTGAACCAGAACTTCATGTCGTTGCCCTGGCCGTCGCGCAGGGTGCCCACCATCGGGAGATACTGGTCGGTGTTCTTGTTCATCGTGTGGTCAAGCCCTATGGCAAGCGCCGTCTCCACCTGCCGCTGTGTCTTCCCCTTGGTGTTGGCGTTCAGAAACGCCTGGAAAGTGGCGTAACCTGTAGGGGGATAGTTGTCCATGTTGCCAAGTATTATCACGTCATATTCGATGGGGGAGTCATCGTTGACAGTAGGCTGAAGCACCGATGGCACCGGAAACGTGATCTTCGTGGCGCCTGCCTGCACGTCGGTGCGCTGATAGGTCAAGAACTTGCCGTCCTTGAAAAAGATAAAATAAGCGTGGTTCAACTGTTTCTCATGCGCTTCGGCAGGGTAGGCCGGGTGTCCGTCGGCATCCGTCTCGGGAGTGGACTCGCCGCCTGATTCGGTGCCGTCGCCTGATCCGTCGGCGTCAGATCCGGTGCCGTCGCCCTCGGCGCGGGTGCCGTTCATGCGTCCCATCTGCATGTTGTCGACAGAAAAATTGATGGCCATCTCGTCAGAATCCACCTCCAATGATGGCGTATTAAACCCCGGATCGGGTTCGTCGATTGCGCTGCACGCGGCAAGCGCCGCCATCAGCACCGTCGAAGCCGCCGCTGCAAGCATGCCGGCATATCGTCTGAAGTTTTTCATCTTTTATGTGGTTTTATTGTTGTTATTCCTGTTTCTTATATTCATCCTTCACTCCGTCAAGGTCCACCTCGATAGGGTCTGACGGATCCCACTCATTGTCGTCGAGCGGATGTATCATCACCGGGATGTTGATGCGCAGTCCGGCAGATATCCTCACGGCGAGATTTCCCACACGGGGTTCCGCTCCGGGCGGGTTTTCTTTGGTCACCTCCACTATGACTTTTCCTTTGTCGCCGTTGACCTTCACGGTGGCCTCCAAGCCGTTGACGCTCTCGGTCAGGTCTGTGTGGTAGCTTTGGTCTTCGTTTTCGGTCCAACGCACCCGGAGGGTGGTGAGCGGGAGGCTCGACTCCACGTCTATCACGGCTCCCGCGCCCTCGCGGCCTGCCAGATGCAGTAGCTCCTTCGAGGCAGATATCCAGTCGTCGCCGAGATAGGTGATGGCATGGTGAGGCAGATCCCATTCTATCAGGGAGCTGCCGAGCCGCGCCACAGGGTCGCTGTAGGCGGCAGCCACGCTTTCAGCCCCCTCGCGGTCGGCCTGTGCGATGCGGAAGGTGTAGAGATGGTTGCGGCGCACATTTATCAGTTCTCCCGTTTCGTCGTCGATGAAGTCGATGCGGTAGTATTGCAGCGAGTCGCTACCCTCGTAGTGGGCGCCGACCACTATGGCGGTCCGTTTCGTATGGCAGTCGCCCGGATAGATGCTGTCCATCGCCACGTCGCTCTCCGGCATGTAGAGGGTGTAGGAAATATTGTTGTCTTTCGCTACTGAATCGTGGTCCCAGCGGATGCTGTAGGCCACGCCGTCGGGTAGCGACGGGGCAGTGGCATGAAAGTGTCCGTCGAGGTTCTCCACCGGGCTGAGGTTCTGCTTGTCGGGCATGAGCGCGCAGGCGTTGGCACCGTTTACGAGATGGATGCTCTCGATGCGGAGTTTCTCGGGCGAGATGTTGTCGTCATCCACTGTTATGTCTACCCTCGCCACCGACCTGAGCAAGGATGTGGCGTATGTCTTGCCGGGTTCCTCAACTTCCGAAGGGAACCTGACCCCGTCGATCTCTCCCCACATCGGGAGGGGCACGGAGTCGTTTTTGGGCAGTTCGGGGAGGAATGGAGCCTTGGTGGAATTGAATTTCCTGACGAGTGTTTTCCTCGTCTGCTCCATCGTCATGCCGGGCCTTACGAGCGCGGCCTCATCGCGGCAGTTTGCGAGCACCACGGCGTTGTATGTGTCGAGGGCCTCGCCGGTGAGCAGTGGGTAGTAGGAAACCTTGAATGAGTAGACCGACGTATTCATCTCGTCGCGTTGCAGTTTCCTGCCGTCGAGCACAGCCTCCACTCGGTCTGAGTTGCCGTCGGCATCACGGTTGAAAAGCACTACGGTAGCCTCGGATATTCTCGACTCCCTGTCAGGGTCGAACGGTAGCCGCGTTTCTTCGGCGCGGGTGTCGGCATTATGTCTGGAATAAGATGGCACGCGCACGAAGAAACTTACCTCCGGTGTCAGTTCCTTGTTGGTGTCCGGTAGTTCTTCGGGCGGTAGGATATACTCTGACGCACATGATGCGAGCACAATCAGACAGCCCACCATTGCTATGGTGCGCAGTCTGACTGTGTATTCGTATATGGCGCTGATGCGTGTCATTGTCCTAAAAATTTCGATTTATATTTTGTCAATTCAGCAGGAGAAACAGTTCTTACCGGGCGGAATAAATATTCGTATGTCTTATAGCTGTATGTATTGGTGAATGACATGTCTGAATTAATGTTGATATGATATGCATAATTTGCATTATATCTTGAAGATGTGCGGTATATTGCAGATCCGTCCGAGTCGAATGGAATGAAACATCCTATATAGTTTGGTGTTGAGCCGCTTTTGTCCTGAAGCGATGAGATTATATAGGCCCTGTATTTTGACCATCTGATATAAGGGGCAATGTAACTTGTCCATTCTGAATGCGATGGCATCCTCCAACCTTGTTCTCCGCTTTTGTAGAAGATTGAATACAATTCATCCTGATCTATGTTTTTTTCAGTAAATTCGCGGTACATGACATCCGGTCTGGTTACTTCGCTGGATGAAAAGAATAATGAATTGTTCCAATTATCATCATTAGACGAACTGTAAGCATATTGCTCACCCCGGAAGTCACTGTTCCTGTTGTCGGTATTTGTGATGTCGCCATAGCCGGTTATGTGCAAATAGGGATGTGCGGTGTAGTTGAGTGCCGGCACGAATCCCTTGCTGTCGTTGAGGCGGGGCTTGGCTCCGCAATTACGGTCGGCTACAAGAAGATAATTGTTGCCATACGGAATTATCGCGTCTTCAATTTTGCATGAAGTGGTGATAGTCACGTGGAATGTGATTTCCTGCACTTCATTTTCTGCATTCTTGGGCACTGCGCGGACCACGATCTCACCCTGGATGTCCGGATCGCCGGGGCCTGTGGCGAATACGTTGATGAAGAACTTCTGTCCGTTGGTCAACCCTTGCAATTTGGCGTGCGCTCCCGTTTCCGTGTCCTGACGTTGATATACGGGTAATCCACCTACATTATAGTGCGAACATTTTGTGGTGACCGGCAATTTTGCATTGGCTGTCAGTCGAAGGTCGCGGTAGAAGTCGAAAGAAGATGTCACCTCAAAAGTGTAATTGTCCGGGTCGGCAAGAGAAACGAAAATCTCTTCCTGTGCCGAGATTGCATTCGAGAGATCGCGGCTGTCGTCAGTTCTGTTGGGAGTGAAGCCCTCGATATAGAGAGTTCCGTTTTCAGGATAGGGGAAGACGGATATGAGATATTCGCTCTTGGGCTGGGATATGACCACATATATCGGTTTGATAGGTTCTCCTGTATAGCCTGCCGGCATCTCACGTTCCACTTTCAGGGCCATTTCCCTGTTCTCTTTTGAGATGTTGGCTTTCAGATTCACTATGAGATGACCCATGTGGCTGCCGCCCGAGGTATATGTTCCGATCTGTGTGGAGCTTGTGTTGAATTTGTTGGTAAGGGCATCGCGGACCGTAGGCTTGACGTCTTCGAACTCATATTCATATCCGAGGGAGTTTCCTTCGCTGTCTTTCTTCTCGGTTTTGTTCTTGATATTAACCTCAGTACATTTCCAACCCTCTACGGAAGAGCCTGTCTCGATCTGAAGGTTGAGGTTACCGCCTACACCGGCTACAGTCGTGATGTATGTTTCGCTGCTGTTCTCCACGAGCAGATATTTCGGATCTTCCTCATTTGGCACCTGCTGCACGATGAAGGGGGCGATGAGCTTGTTGCCTTGCTTCGTGGTGGCCACGATGTTGATATATCCTTTGCGGAGGGTGTAAGTGGTGTTGTCTTCGAGTGTCTTGACATAGAATGAGGTTCCGTCGCTCATTGTCTTCATCTCGAATTTATCGTTGCTGTGTCCGGTTTGCTCCACAATCTGGAGGTCCCAGGTGGTGCCATCGTTGACTTTGACCTGAATAACCTCTGTCTGGTCCTTGGTGCCTTCAAGGGTGACGGTGGTGCGCGAGAGAATGAGGAAGTTACCCTCGGAGTCGGTAGTCACAGAGGAGTCGTCGCCCCAGTCCTCCACAACCTCGGCGGTCAAAACCGGTTTTTCCCTTCTCATGGCCTCGGCCTCCGTGGCGTCGCCGCGTCCGGTTATGTTTTTGGCTATTGCGGTGTAGATATGGTTGCGGAGCATCGACAGCGGCTGACCTGCCGAAGCAAGGTTGAAGCGGTAGTAGGTTAGGCCGGTGTCCTTGCCATAGCGGCCGGCGATGAGAAGTGCGGTGGTGACTTCATCGTTGGGCGAGGTGGCCGACACGATGTCGGGGAAGGCATAGAGTGACTCCTTGAGCTGCTGCTGGTTGGAGGTAAGTTCGTTGCTGACTCTCACCCAGCCGTTCACGCCATCCACCGGGCCTGTCACGTCTTCGCCGTCGAGCGCTTCCACCACTTCGCCGCAGTTCTTGCCGTCCTGATAGGCCAGGCCTCCGCTGCGGATGTTGACCAGCTTCACGTAGTCAACCATGATTTTGTCGGGTATGATGTTGGTGAAGTCGATACGCGACACCGCACGTTTGAAATAGAACTCACCGTTTACTGCGTATGAGTCGCCGTCGATGGTGTAGTTGAAGGGTATTTCGGAGTGGGCGTTGTTGATGAGCTCGCCAAACATCGGCAGCAGGGGAGTGCTCTTGGCGCACATGGGCTGCGGATTGTAGAACTCAAGTGCGTTTTTCACTTCCGAGTAGGTATGGTTGGGGCATATAGTCTCGATATATGCCAGATAGGAGTCGTATTGAGAGCCGCTGTTGGGGTCGACGGGGATGAAGTTGTCGCCGTTGCCTACGGCTATCACCTTGTAGTCGGTGTCCTGATGCACGGTGCTCGGGATTGAGAACGAGAAGGTGCGTCTGATTCCGTCGGGGTTCTCGCTCGTGATTACCTGAGCCTGGACGGCCGTGACATACGATTCGTCGAGCGACGAGAAAAACAGTATATGCACATGATTGAGGGTGGTCTCATGCCGGGCTGCGACCACTGCGCTGCGCGTCTGATAGTTCATGCCGTCGACAGAATAACTCATTTTGAGGAGTCCTGAGCTGTCCTGGTCTCCATGTTTGAATTGTTCGAATTGATCTTCAATGTCGGCGCATGAGGTGGCGCAAAACGCCAGCAATAGCGATGCGAGGCACTGAAGCATCCGGGTGATGATTCTGCATCGATTGTTCATGGTTGTGTATCTGTTTTTTTAGTTATTGTTCGTTGTTTGTTTTTATGTCGATTAGGGTTGCTGTCTGTTTTCATTCGTCGGGTTCGGGCTCGCCGAGGTGGTCGGTGTTGAACTCTCCGCCGTCGTTCCAGTTGCCGTCGTGGTCGAGTTCGTCTGGTTTGATGGCGGGTTCGTCGGGTTTGTCGGGGTTTTCCGGTTCTTCATCGTCTTCGCCGAGGTTCTTGTCGATGCTTCCGGGGTTTTTCCACGAGTCGTCGCCCGTATCCTTGTCGTCGGGCATGACGTCGGGATAATCCGGATTGGTAGGATTGTCGGGATCCGAGCCGAGCCAGCGCTGGTAGACCGTGCCGACATACCATTTCATGAAGTCGACGATGGTCTCTATCTTTCCGATCACCACCGAGATGTCGCCACTGTCGGGATTATGGCCGGAGTTGTCGAGGATGCTGTCGAAGTCGGTCGACTGCAGCCATTGTAGAAACTCATATACTGTCTTTGCTCCGAGAGTGGTGAAGTCGGGGTTGTCCGGGTCGTAGGGACCTGTGCCGGGGCCGGTGATCTCTTTGTAGAAATCGGGGCCGAGCATCCAGCTCATGAAGTCGAATATGATAAGGCCTACGGGATTGGTCCATGCCTCGTCCCAGTCTTCCGGTGTGCCGCCGATGACGTGACCGTATTCGTCGGTGAAAAACCAGCTGATGAACTTCCAGAAATAGTAGTCGAGATATTCCGAGGGGGAGTGGTTGTCGCCTTCGCCCACCGAGCCGGAGTATTCGCCGCCGAAGAGCCAGCGGATGAAGTCGATGAAGCTTCCGGGCGGTATATTGGGGTCGGCGCCCCCTATCGGGAAGGTGATGACAGTTTCCCAAGGGCCGGAATTGCCGATGAACATGTCGCTGAAAAACCAGTAGTCGTCTTCAAGCGGCCACTGCGTGATGGTGATGTGGAAGAGCACCCTGCCGCCGATGCGCACGTAGAGCCGTTCGCTGACCGGTTCCTTGCCGGCGCCCAGTTCATGTTTCGTCACCACGAGGATCCGGGCCCCTTTCTCGAGGATGGGGCGGGTAACGAAGAAGTTGTCGCTCTCCATCAGCTGCGCCTTGGTGAATTCCCCTTCTTCGCCGAGACGGAACTCCCACTGGTCGATGGGCACTGAGGAGTTGATGATGAACGTGTTGCCCACGCCGGCGCTGCCGGTGAGGTTGATGTTGCGCCTCGACACCGACACCCAGTCCGACCCCTGATACATCACGTCGTTTTCCACCAGACACCAGTCGGTGATTTCCGCCACTATCTTGATGTTGTTGTTGTCGTAAGCCTCGTCGGGGGTAGGCTCGCCGGGGCCGAGCACCGACTTTATGGTGATGGTGTATTGATGGTTGCGCAGTATGTCGATGAGGTTGCCGTCGGCGTTGCAGATGTCGATGCGGTAGTAGCTCATCTCGGAGCCTCCGTTGTAGTATCCGCCCACCACGAGGGCAGGGCGCTGCGCGTGGTTGACGTCGCGCAGATGTCCGGGGCCTCCGTTGATGCCCTTCATCAGCACATCGCCCTCCGGCACGTAGCAACTGTATTCAAACACTCCGTCATTGACGCTCTCCGGGTAGTCCCAGCGGTAGAACCTGTCGTTGTCGGCGGCAAGCGAGGGGGAGATGGCGTAGTAGTAGGGATGTCCGGTCTCGTCGTGGGTGCCTGATATCTTGGCTGTTTCGGGCAATTGCATGATGGAGGTCGACGGGCGGTAGAAATATACCGACCGGAAGTCGAACAGCCCGCTCTTGCGGAGGTCTTCGTGCAGGTCGATGTCGAAGCGCGCGAGTGAGCGCATGAGGCATGACTCTACCGAGAATTGTGCCCCGTTGGCGGTCTTTATCACCATGTTGGGCATACCCCACATCACAAACGGCGCTTCCGTGTCTTCGGGCGTCAGCGGCGTGTGTATTTCGGCCGGATCGCTGCCGTCGGTCGCCAGACGAGTCGTCATCAGCTCGCGTATTTTGCTGTAGGTCAGTGTGGCGCCTGATGCGGCTGCCTGCTCCACTTCGGCGAGCATGGCGTCGGCGTTGGCCATGATGCAGATTTTGAGTTCCTTGTTCTTGATGGCTTGAGTCACTTTCGTGACGAATCCTGCGTAGTAGAGTGTCGGGTCGGCCTCGTCGGGTCGCAGGTAATAGCTGTGAAGTGTCTCCACGTAGCGGTCGGGGCGTCCGTTGCCGTCGGCGGTGAAGAGCATCACCGACACCTCGTTTATCCTGTTCTCGCGGTCATCATCGAGCACGACGCCTCTGGTGGGCATCTCCCGGCGGTTGGCGGGAGTGTGTATCTGCATGTCGATGGCTATTCTGCCGTCGCCCGCGGGCTGTTGCTCAGCCTCGTCGCAGTTGTCGTAGTAGTCGTAGATAAGGCTGTCGCACGACGCCGTGGCCGACACCGCAGCCAGAAGCAGCAGTGTCCGCATCACCCGTAACAAATCCTTTATGTGCGTAGCCTTTGTCATCATCTATTTTGTGTCATCATATCATTCCACCCAGATGTCTTCCGTCACCACCTTCCAGGAATTGATGTAGATAAAGGCGTTCATCCATTCGTTGCTCTCGGTGAGGAAGAAAGTCATGTTATATTCATCCTGCCGGTCGAGATATTCCTGATCGGTCATGTCGTGTTTGTATTTTCCTTTCACCATCAGCGCGTAGTCGATGAGCGGGATCCGGAATACAGCTTTGCGCGAGTCGCCGCTGTTGTGCCACGCCGTGAGAATCGGCTTGTGGTCGGTCATGAGTCGGCCGAGGGTCATGTCGGCAACGACTGCCGATATCATGCTTTTTTCCGCTTCTTCGTCGCCGCTGCGCAGGATTTCGGCAGATCCTCCGCTCACCGACCAGGGATGGAAGGTGAGGGGTTCGTCGTCGAGCACGGTGTTGTCCCAGTCCATCAGTCCGTTGTTGTCTTCTACCGTGAAACTATATTCATCAGGGTTGATTTCCTTTCCGGAGAGCGACTGGAGCACTACCTTGAGCCTGTTGGTGTTTTTGACAAGGGGCATCTTCAGGCGCACTTTCTGCCCCTCGCCTTCGGGGAGAGTGGCGGTAATCTGGCCGTGGAAGAGGGCGTTCAGGCCGCCGTCGGTCTTTATCTCGCTGCCGGTGCCGTCGGGGTTGGGGGTCCGTGTCATTCGGCATTGTAGATGCTCGCGGCGGCTTGTGGAGTGGTCGATTTCGGGTATTGAAAAAGACACTCCGTCGTCGTGCGCCCCTTCTCCGCACCAGGCCACCATCTGGTAGTCGCCGGCCGGGATGTCGAGGCGCATGGTGTAGCCTTCCTGCCTGAGGATATCGCCGCGTTCTGTGGCGCTCATCACGTGCGCGCCGGTGGCGGCGTCGAATACGTGAAGAGTGACCGCCTCCACTTCCGACGGGAAAGCATCGGCCCACTTCAGGTTGTGGTCGTAGACAAACTGCAGTTCGTAGACCGTCTCGCAGTCGCCTTCCTCATCGTAGATCCACGATTCGCACGAGGTGAAGAGCACTGCGAGCATTATGGCCCAGAGATATGTCGCTTTAAGGTTTCTCATTGTTATCTATCAATCGCTTGTTGCTTTCGTTGGTGGGGCAGGTGGGTTTCACGCCACCTGTCCCTGTCTATGATTCCGGGGGGCTGGAGCGTGCTGTGCGCGGGTCAGCCGGTCCCGGGGTGTATGATTACTTCAAGTCAACGTCCTGATGCACGGTCTTCCATTTCAGCGGATGGATCTCAGCCTCGAGTTCCACGATTTCGTCGGGTTTGGCGGGGATGATGATCTGGTCCGGGTCGTAGATGGGTGAGCCAAGACCCTTGATGGTCTTCAATGTCACCTCGTAGGCGTGGTTGCGCACGAGGCCTTTCTTGCGCGACACGTTGCCCGACTCGTCGTTGTAGAGAAGGTCGTGGAGGATAGGTTCGGAATAGAAGCACATGCCTTCCTTGTAGCAGAGCACCGGGTCGAACTTCTTGAGGGCCTCCACGGCTGCGTTGAGGTCGTCTTCGTTGATCTTGTCGGGGTTGTTGCCGTAGTTGAGGAAAGGCACTACGCCGAGGGTGCTTCCGTCGGGATTCTCGTCGCGGCGCAGGTCGATCATGGGTGCCCAGTCGTTCGACTCCACTGTGCTGCCGTCATTGCCAGGTTTGTGGAATGTCAGCCCTAACTTGATGAGCTCGTTGGCCACGGTCTTGCGGTAAGCATCCATGGTGATGAAGAATTTGCGGGTGCCGGTCACGTCGATGAGGTCTTGCATCGGCTCGCCTTTCTCGTCGCAGAGTATGGCCTTGACTATTACAGCAGTGTAGAGGTCGGATGTGTTTTCCTGCGGATAATACATCCATTCCTTCTCATTGTTGACATTGTTTTCCATCTGGTCGAATGTCTTGTAGTAGTAGTCGCTCTTGTCGTCGAGGAACTTGCCGTCGCTGCCGGTTGCGTTCCATGCCACGAGAGCCGGTGCCGTTGCCCAGTAGCTGCGCGGATAGAGTTTCGATTTCCAGTCCATCACGTCGTAGCTCTCATTACCTTCGAGGCTCTTGACGAGATATGATTTCTTGGTGCGCTGGGTGATTTCGACCGCGAGCACCTTGGGATAGATCTTCACGATCTCGCCGTCGAACGAAACCTCCGTCGGCTTCACTCTTTCGGGCTGGTCAAGCTCGCTGACGAGGTGTATGCGGCTGTTGATGCGCTCCACGTCGATATGCACCGTCTCATGCTCGACCTCGTTGCCTTCGGCGTCGTAGTATTTGCCTGTGGTCTCGTCTCTCTTCTCGTCGGCTGTGATGAAAGCCTTTTCCGGAATCTCAGTCACGTTGACCAGGCTTTCGGTGCCGTCAGCCGCAAACTTGATGTAGCTTGAGTTCGACATCATGAGGGGCTCCTTCGGAGTCTTTCCGCTTGCGTCAAGTTCTACCTCAAATGCGCCTACCGAATTCAGCATGGTAGTCATGGTCGGCTTGTTTTGTGTCAGCGACAGTTCGTTGATTGTGTTGCCGTTCTGGTCGTAGGGTTTGTCAACGCCGTTGATGACGCAGAGCACGTATTTGGGGCGTACTCCCTCCTTGATGGTGAGTTTTACCTGCGCCTCGAGGAGATTTTCCTGTGTATGCTCCGGGGTAAAGTCTTTGTTGGACGTAAACTCAGGTGTTGCGGCTGAGAAGAAGTCGCCGTTTGCCTTGAAGAATACGAGAGTGACGTTCTTGATGTCCGACTCGTTGCCTTTGCCGATTTCAAAATTGTCGAGATCTTCGTTGGTTTCGTCGGCTCTTGTCTGCACGTCTGTTGCGTTGCGGATCACGAAACTTACCACGTTCTGTCCGTCTGCAACCGGTTGGCTGAGGTCATTGCCCTTGTTGAGGTCCATGTCGCTGCTGCACGATGCAGCCGACACTAGAAACATAGCGGCAATTCCGATTCTGGATAATTGCTTGAAATTCATAGTTGATATTATTTTGTTATTTGTTTGTTTCGCTCGATTCTGGTTAGTCGTTCTGTTTAGAATCCTGCAATTCCTTCAGCTTGCCCTTGGCCCATTCCACATGGTTGCCGTCGCCGGCTTTTACCAGTCGGGCAGCGGCGGCATCGGCATCGCCATGCTGCAGCGCGGCCACCGCCATGTTGTAGTTGGCAATCGCGTTGTCGGGATAATATTGCAATATAAGTGCGTTGATGGCGATGAATTCCGGACTTCCCGGTTCATGGCTCGAAGCTGCGATGAAGAATTCCTCGGCCGAGAGTCTGCCCGCGTCTTTGCTCATCACGGCCTCGATCACGTTTGCCGTCTCATAGTCTTTTATGGTGTAGTCTATGCGGTAGTCGCTGCGGCGCAGGAGCGGGTAGATGTTGCTGAGCAGATAGTCGTAGCTGTCGCGGTATTTCGCGCGTATCTCCGCTTCCTTGCTGTCAGGTTCGCGGTCTGAGTCGATGATGGCCAGGATTTCGTCGCGGTGGCTCAGCTGAAGCGTGTCGAGAGCCTGTTTTAGGCCTTCCCAGTTTTCGGCTTCCGACGATGTGATGAAGAGTTGAGCGGGAAGCCGGTAGGTGTCTTTCACGTAGTTGCTGAGCGCCTGGGTGCGTCCTTCGGCCAGGGTGGCGTTGGCAGAGTATTTTCCTTCCGGCGAGGCGTAGCCTTTGATGCTGATGGAGTTGACCTCGATGTCGGGGTCGCCGATTATTGTATCGATCGTAGCCCGTATTTTAGCAATCTCGTATGCGTTGTTGTGATAGTCGGGCCTTATATCGGTCTTGTTCACCGGGAAGTCGATGTAGGCGCTGCCTGAGAGGTTGCGTGTCTTGGTGTTTTTCTTCCTGTTGATAAGTTGCGATACTTCCGGAAGTTTCCACACTGGGGTTCCGAGTTCGAATTTCTTTTTGGCCCTGAGTGTCGCTACCGGTCCGAGTGTGGCCGTGTCGGAAAGCTGTGAGCAGCACCCGAAGCTCGACACTATCAGCATGAGTTCGCTTCCGTCCATTTCCGGTGTGTAAGGTGCGACCGCTGTGTAGGCCACAGGCTTCAGCAGTTGCCTGTCGCCCGATTTGAACAGGAGTTCGGGATCGATAGGTTCCTGTCTTCCGACACGTTGGAGCTGGATATAGCGCGAAGAACCGTATATGCCGATAGGGACGAGTAGTAAGGTGTCGTTGTCGTTTACGAGGGCCGGCGTAATGTCGATGGCGCGGTTGCGTCTCACCTCCAGTCCGCTCAGGTCGAGTGTCATGTCGACAGCCACAAATTTTCCGTTGCGCTGCACTGCGGCGCTGTCGGCGTGTATGCTTCCGATCGCTTCGGAGGCATATCTGATGCCGGCTGAGCCAGACGTGGGAGCGATGGCGGACAGGAGCATCATTGCAGCCAATGATGATATGTTTCGTCTTGTTGTTGCCATAAGTAGTTTTGTTAGGTGTGTTTATTGCCTACTTAGGAATTGGAGATTAAACAACTATATCGTTTCAGAAAATATATTCAAGGTTTATTGCAAGTTCGGTAGGCCCGAAGTAATGGCGCGTCACGTCCTTGTCGGTCATCTTGCCGCAGCCAGCGCATTTATACACGTCGTAGACTGTGAATAGATACCCGACTCCGATTTCCGCTTCAAGGTTCCAGTGCTTGGAGAGCATCCAGGCATAGCCGTAGTTGATGCCTCCGCCGGCAACCCAACCTTGCCTGCGGGTGTCGCGAAGTGTGTTGAAGTCGATGCCGAAGAGTTTGCCGTCAAACCCGAAGCCGCCGATGTTGTACTTGCCTCCGAGCAGGTGCATGCCGACGAAGTGGCCGTGAAGTGCCTCGCAAAACCAGTAGCGCACTTCAGGCTCGATAAACCAATGTTTCCATTTCCGCTCGGATGGCATGTCCCAGGCGTTAAGGCTGCCTGTCACTTCCAAACTCCATCTCGGCGCGACGCTTATCTCTGCTCCGATACCTGGACTCGCTGTTGCGTCGGATATCAGATTTGTCTTGATGCCGATCTGCTGGCTCCTACACTCTGATATTGTTAAAGTCGTTAGGATAGTGACAAAAATCAGTTTCTGGATTAGTCTCATTTCCTCTAATCTGACGTTGTTGAGTTTTATACGACGCAAAATTAGAAAAATTCTTTTAATATTTATTAACTAAAAACCAAATTACCCCCCCCAGTTTAACCTATTTTAACATAATTTTAAATAAATAAAGGTATGAACCATGCGATTCATACCTTTCAGCCGGTGTATATGTCTGTTTTTAATTTTTAGTCAATCCGCAGGAAATTCCGGCAAATTGCTACATGACGTCGTGTCTGATTCAGGGCTGTCGCAGCCCCTGAGTGGATTTCTAAGATTCCGGTGGAATCGCTCAAATTGCTTTGTGATGTCTCCGATTCCAGGGTGCTCGCTTCAGTTTGCTTTGGAGGTGGAGCCGATTATGGTGGTCATTTCCGGAAGCGGGTCGGTGTCGACGGCTATCGGTTGCTTCGAGACGGGGTGGATAAATTCTATCCTTTTTGCAAGCAGCGATATTCCGCCGCCGGGGTTGCTGCGGCGCGCGCCATATTTGAGGTCGCCCTTTATGGGAGTGCCCGTCGACGAGAGCTGCACCCTTATCTGGTGTTTCCGTCCCGTGAGCAGCGTCACTTCCAGTATCGAATAGCGGTCGCCCTCGGCTATCACGCGGTAGTGAAGTTTCGAGAGTTTCGCACCCGGAGTCGCGGCGTCTGCCACTCGTGTCTTGTTGGTGCGTCCGTCGGAAACGAGCCACGATTCGATGGTCGCTTCCTTCTCAGTCCGTTTCCCCTCTATCATCGCCCAGTAGGTCTTGTGGATTTCCCCTTTCTTCAGCATCTCGTTGAGGCGGCTCAATGCTTTCGAGGTTTTGGCAAACACCACCACACCCGTCACGGGCCGGTCGATGCGGTGCACCACCCCGCAGAAAACGTTGCCCGGCTTCTGATATTTTTCCTTCAGATAAGCCTTGATTGTCTCCGAGAGGGGAGTGTCGCCCGTCTTGTCGCCCTGCACTATCTCGCCGGCTTCCTTGCGCACTATTATTATATGGTTGTCTTCATAGAGTGGTGTCATGACCTTTTGTTTTTAAACCTAAAATCATTTCCGCTATCCGGAAATCGCCGGGATACGTGACCTTGATGTTCTCCGCCTCCCCGTCGTAGATGCGCACCTGATGCCCGTACCATTCCACCACGCTGGCATCGTCGGTGAAGCCTGTCTCTTCCGAAGCTGCGGCGGCCGAATAAGCCTTCTTCAGCAGCGCGATGTCAAACACCTGTGGCGTCTGCACCGAGAAGTAGCGCGACCTGTCTACGCTTCTGCTCGAGTCTTTGGTGCCCTCGCGCAGCGAGTCGGATACGGGCATGCCGGGAATCACCGCGCCATGCAGGCCGGCTTCCCGCCATCCGTTGCCTATCAGAGCGGGGGAGGCGAGCGGTCGGGCCGCGTCGTGCACCGCCACCAGTCCTGATGCCGAGTCGGCTATCAGCGCGAGTCCGCATGCCACGGAGGCCGTGCGCGTGTCGCCGCCGCTCACCACGGAGTGAGGGGCGCAGTCACCGCCTTTTATCTCTTCCCAATAGTCGAGATACTTCTCGTGCATCACCACTATCAGCTTTGTTTCCCGGTCTTCTTCATGAAAAGCCCGGAGCGTCCACCACAGCATCGGGTGTCCGCAGAGGTAGTGAAACTGTTTGGGAAGAGAATCGCCGGAGCGGCTTCCTACCCCTCCGGCGACTATTATTGCATATTTTTCTCTTGTTTCGTTCATCGGGTAAATATACCTGAAAACTAAAGATACGATACGGGTTGATCACATGTTCATGCCGCCGTCGACCTGGATCACCTGGCCTGTGACGTAGCTCGACATGTCGCTTGCGAGGAAGAGGGCCACGTTGGCGATATCCTCAACCTGTCCGCCGCGACGCAAGGGAATTTTCTTGCACCAGTCGGCGCGTACTTCGTCGGGAAGAGCGGCAGTCATGGCAGTCTCGATGAAGCCCGGAGCGATGGCGTTGGCGCGGATGCCGCGGCTGCCCACTTCCTGTGCGATGCTCTTGGCAAGGGCTATAAGGCCAGCCTTCGAGGCTGCATAGTTGGCCTGGCCGGCGTTGCCGTGTACGCCTACCACGGATGCCATGTTGATGATTGATCCGCTGCGCTGGCGCATCATGATCGGAAGAGTGGCGTGGATGAAGTTGAAGGCCGATTTCAGGTTGACTGCAATCACGGCGTCCCACTGAGCCTCGCTCATGCGCATCATGAGGCCGTCTTTGGTGATGCCGGCATTGTTGACGAGGATATCGATCGAGCCGAAGTCTTCCTTTATCTTGTTGATCACTTCTTCAGTCTGTGCGAAGTCTGCTGCGTTGGAGGCGTAACCCTTGGCTTTCACGCCGTAGGCTGCTATCTCTTCTTCGGTCTTCTTACCGTTTTCATCTATCACGAGGTCGGTGAATGCTACGTTAGCTCCTTCCGATGCGAACTTGAGTGCAAGTGCCTTGCCGATGCCGCGCGCAGCGCCGGTCACCACAGCTGTCTTTCCTGCTAAAAGATTCATGTCTATTGTCTTTTGATTGGTTTCAGTTTCAAATCAGGCTGCAAATTTAATAAAAATTCATGACACTCGCAAATCCGCCTCCCCGGCAGAGCCGTAGGAGGCGGATTTAAAGGGCATACGCTATCTGACGAAGACTTTCACGCTTGAGGTAGGGGACGACACAATGTATATGCCGCAAGGAAGCGGCAGTTCGGTTGTGCCCGACGCCGTCACCGTAGCCATTTTCTCACCGTTTGCCGCGGCAACGTCAATCTGTTTTCCGGCTGTGTTGACTATGCTTATCAAGCCTTTTCCTGCTGTGGCGGTGAAATCAGCATCCTTGTCGGCCTTCTTGGCCACTACTCCCGAGGTGGGGATATAGTTGATGCGGTAGAATTCGTTCCATCCTTCAGCCGCCTGATATTTCTCGAGCGACTCAACCGGCACGAGAAGGTCGCACTTGCTCCGGTCTACATCCTTGAAGCAGTTGTCCGGGAAAGGATAGGGCTCTTCAGCAAGAACCTCGATACATTTCACCGACGGGCAACCGTTGAAGCAGTCGTTCATCTTTATTTCCGACCAGGGGAGGGAAACGCGCAGCATTTTGGTGCAATTATTGAAGCAGCCGTCGCCCATCGATTTCAGGGTCTCCGGCAGGTTTGCCCGCAGGAGTGATCCATTTTCTTCGAAACATTTTTTACCCATTGTCTCGACCCCGGAAATCATCACCGACGACAGGCTGTCGCAATACGACAGCGACCTATCTCTTATGGTCTTGACCGATGGCGGAATATACAACTCCCTAATACCGCAACGCATCAATCCGCTGATAGACTCCACAGAAGCCGGTATATAAAGATTTTCAAGATAAGGACAGGAGTATACCCCGTCTAATTTCTGCAATCCCTCAGGAAGATATATCGATCTTATTGGCAATGCGCCTATTCCGCCGTTAAGATTTTTTAAAGTCGGAGGAAGAACCAGATTGTGTATTAAGTCATATTGTATAGCCTCATGGGCAATTGCCGTTACTGTATAGGCTGTCCCGTTTTCGTCATACACAGTCGGGGGAATAACCGTAAAAATATAGTCTAAAAAACCGTTTTCTCCTATTTCGTCCGCCCCCGGTACCATTATGCGCGATGGCTGTGAAAATACATTGAAATCTATATCATAGTCCTGCGCTACGGCCACAGTCTTCTCGCTCTCCGAAAGAATCTGATACTGCACGCCCTGATATACGAAGTCCACTTTATATCTATCAATCCAGTCTTCCTCTTCTTCGGCATTGGCATAGCTGACCGCTGCCATCACCGCAACCGCAAGCATGAAAATGCGGCTGATTTCTCCTTTCAGGGGGAATGATAATTGTTTTGTTTTTGTTCTCATCTCTTTGGTTTTAAGTGTTTAAGAACTTGAATTATAGAAATGATCTGATCATTTATTATCGTGGTAAGTATTATCGTGGTATGCAGGAAAAGCCTTCAATCGCGGTGCAAATCACAAAAGCTTTTTGAACTTCGTTACTTTATTGTATAACAATCAGACAAATAAAATTGTTTTTAGATTTTGCAACAATTTTTAGAATTAATTTAATATTTTATGTATAAATGTTGAATTTTGGTCATTTTTATCGTTCATCGGCATGAAAAGTCAAATAAAACCGACAATTCCGAATATTTGTGAGTAAAAGAATACCCGCTCCATGCCGGCGCTCGCCCAGGCAGCCAAGATCCGCTCTGCGCAAATCTTAAATATATCCCGAGCGAAGCGAGGAGAGAGAACTTTGCATGTACCGCGCCGATCTCCGAGCGGCGCCCCGATAACTGATCCCAAATCCAACACCGACGCCGCTCGGAGATCGGCGTCCTACCGAAAGCGGCGCCATTGACGCATGTCCTCGCTACGCTCGGGATCTATAATGATTAAGCGCAAACGCGGATCGGGCGGCCGCTTCGCGGCTGCGCCGGTGGCAAGCGCGGATTTTCGCAGATTTCTCTTTATTTTCATTCTTTTGCAAAAGCCTTTTCCGCGAACTTCCGCCCACATTCAGCGGATTTTGCCACAGGCAAAATCATCAGCGTCCTTCCACCGAAGCAAAGGTCAAGAGCAAGTAGCAAAAAAAATCCGCGTAAATCCGCGCTTGCCACCGGCGATGCCGAAGGCAGCCGGGATCCGCGTCTGCGCTAAATCTTAAAAAGATCCCGAGCGAAGCGAGGATAAGCATCACCGAGCGGCGCCTGTTGACCGAACCCCGAGCCAGCACTGACGCCGCTCGGAGATCGGCGTCCTACCGAAAGCGGCGCCATTGACGCATGTCCTCGCTACGCTCGGGATCTATGATGATTAAGCGCAGACGCGGATCGGGCGGCCGCTTTGCGGCTGCGCCGGGGAGGACGCGGATTTTCGCAGATTTTTCATTAGTTTGCAGTTGCTATGGGGTTGGAATCGGTGGTTGGGGGGATTGGATTCGATGTCTGAACGCGGATGCTTTTGCCTCTGCGTGGCAAAAGCCGCTGATTGCTGGCGGAGGTTCGCGGAAAAGAATTGCTGTTAACTCCTTACTGCTATTTAATTCTCTCGTTGCTATGCAATCACGTTGAACTTGCTTATTAATCTTGCTGACAAAAATGAAAGGCCTCCGGCCTTTGATAATGTGGGATGTTGAATGTGGAATGGGGGAATGGGTGATGGGGATGTATTTAGTCTCGATTCGCTATTCCACATTCAACATTATTCAACATTCCACATTCAACATTAATTTGCTTGTCCCGATTTTTATTCCTAACTTTGCCGGCAAATCCACATCATTATGGCCGACAATTATCTTGAGAAAAGGATGGAAGACTTGAAGGCAGGCCGTCTGAAACCAACGGTAGCCTCCACAGGAAATGCAAAACGAAAGGGTTATGTCGATTTCCCCTTTCCTCCCCGTCGCGTGCTTATAGCAGGCCGCCCCGAAGGCGTAGCCCTCGACCTCATGCGCGCGATGCTCAAGACCGGCAGCAAGGTTGCCCTTTTCGATTCCGACAAAACGGCAGGAGAAGCTCTGGCCTACAATGAAGGTGTGAGATTCCACCATGTGGATGTGTCAACTCCCTCCGATGTTGCCGCCGCATTCGCCAACCTCACGGAGGCATGGCGCGACATCGACATCCTTATATCAACCGTCGGCAACAATGATACGCGTAGCCTGGCCGATCTATGGAGCACCCACCGCCGACGCTTCCCCGTGCCCTTCGGCTATGGCGGACGCTTCATCATCATCAATCCGGACGATGCCGCAATCGGCGCCGAACTGCAGACGCAACTCGCCGGACACCGCATCGCCGTAAACTGCATGATCACCGGCGCCCGACCCGGCGACGAGCTGCGCGACGCAGCCCGGACATGCCTTACATTGTGCCTCCCCGGATGCGACTTCATCAGGGCGCAGGTGATTACGGTGTGATACCGCAAATAAGTTACTCTACCAACAAATAGGGGTGTGCGGAGCCGTGTCGGCCCCGCACACGTCACTACTTTTAGGGAGTGCCCGTGTGTTAAAAACGCAATAAATGGGTATTGCCGCCGGCTTTCTGAAGTTGTAATTTTGCATCAGAAAAATTAATCAACACACAACTGACAGAAAGATGAAAAAATTACAACTCCTTTCATTAGCGCTCGCAATGTTCGCTCTCTCCTCATGCAGCAACAACGACGAACCTGAAAACCTGGCTGATTCAGCCGTAGGTAACTATTCAGGCTACACCGTGGCATCCTGCGCATATTTCTCAAATATGGCAGCCGACAACCAGAGCGTCGCAATCTCCTCTTCAGCAATCAACACAGCCAATATAAGTTTCGTTTCTGACACATGGGGCACTTTCACCATCGACGATGCCACCCTCACAGGCTCCGGCGACAATGTGGTGATCTCCGGCTCGGGCAAATGCTCCATGTCGCATGCCGGCAGCCAGGCAAAGGAATATGATTGCACCGTGGAAGGAAACGTGGCCGGCAAGACTCTCACCCTCACATTCTCCTGCCCCGCAGTGATGGGAGGCCTTTCCATTGAGTTCCGTCAGGGCGACGTCCCCGCCGATGTCGTGGTGCCCGGCACCTATAAAGGTTACACCGAAGCCAAAAGCACCTACTTCGCCGGCATGATGGCTGCCGACCAGCAGATAGTGATAGCCAAAAACTCCGACGGCTCTTTCAAGGTTACATACTCATCCGACACATGGGGTGAGTTTGTGGTCGACAACGTTGCGGCTGAATATGCCTCAGGCAAGTTCACCCTCTCCGGCGCCGGCACCACAAGCATGGGCATGAATGGAAACGTGAAGGATTATGAGTGTGAATTCGCAGGCGAGGTTGATGTAGAGAAGAATGATCCATCGTTCACATTTACCGTTCCCGCCGTAATGGGTGGCCTCACCGTCACATTCCACTCCGGCGACATGCCTGAGGCAGAATCCAACTGACCGGTTTATGATGAAGGGTTTTAATGTTATGTTTTTTGCGGGAGTGGCAGCGATGCTGCTCCCGTCTTGCAACGACCTGCTGGGCGACATCTACGATGAACCGGTGGCTTCTTCCGAATATGGTTTCATCGAGACCTGTTCCGGACCGAAGCCGGGTATGATCTACGTCGACGCCACCGACTACGAGGTGTGGACCTACATCAGTTTCGCCGACCGCACCATCGAACCGCTCCCGGTAGATGCACCGGCTCCCGAAAAGTGGGATATGGCCGTTCACCGCTACGATACCAAGACCAACGGGGGAGTGGTGTTCGCCACCTCGCTCTCCGACATCAGCCTGGCCCAAGGGTGGAAGCCGTCGGCAGGCGAGAAGGGTGTGGCCGACATCTGGACCACCGACAAGATCGTCACCGACATGTCGACAATGATGGACGGTTATCTCTCCTACGCCGACTCCTATTATAATCCGGAGCTTTCGGAATGGCTCGACGTCGACACCAGCACCATGCCTCCCATCTACACGCTTTCCGGCAAGGTCTACGTGATCGAGATGGCCGACGGCAGCAAAGCGGCCGTGAAACTTTCCGATTTCATGAACGGCTCCGGAGTGAAAGGTTACATGTCAATCCAATATATCTATCCTTTGCAATAATGAACAAAACGATATTTGCATTTCTTCTTGCGGCAGGCTCTTTCTGCCCGGCTTTCGCCGACGCGGAGTCGGACGCCCGGTTGGATTCGCTCGAAAAAGCATGGAACACGGCGCTCGACGAGGTGGTGGTGACCGGCACGCGCACACCGAAACTCCTGAAGGATTCCCCCGTGCTCACAAGGGTCATCACTTCCTCCGACATAAAGAAAAGCGACGCCACCAACATCAGCGACCTCCTGCAGTCGGAACTGCCCGGCATCGAGTTTTCCTACTCCATGAACCAGCAGGTATCGCTCAACATGCAGGGCTTCGGCGGCAATGCCGTCCTCTTCCTCATCGACGGCGAGAGGATTGCCGGCGAGACGCTCGACAACGTGGATTTCAGCCGTCTCAACCTCAACGATGCCGGCAAGGTGGAGATTGTGAAGGGAGCGGCTTCCTCGCTCTATGGCTCCAATGCCGTGGGTGGAGTGGTCAACATCATCAGCCGCGAGAGTTCCGAACCATGGACGCTCAATGTCAACACCCACTATGGCAAATACAATGAGCAGCGCGACGGACTGAACTTCAGCTTCAACGCATGGAAATTCTCCAACACGCTCTCGGCCCAGTACACCCACATAGACTCATACGACATGAAGAATGAAGGTGACTACAACAGTTTCTACGGCGGCAATACCTACAACATAAAAGACCGCCTCACCTTCAAGGCCAACGACCGACTGAAGTTTACCGGCCGCGTGGGCTACTTCTTCAGGGAGAGAAACTCCTCGGAATCAACCCACGACCGCTACCGCGACCTCTCCTCAGGCCTGAAGGGCTATTATGAATTTTCCGACGCCACCAACCTGGAGCTCAGCTACTCTTTCGACCAGTATGACAAGAGCGATTTCATGGTTGCCGACCGCCGCGACATCCGCGACTATTCCAACACTCAGAACATCGGCAAAGCCGTGTTCAACCATACGTTTGCAGGAAAACATATCCTCACTGTCGGCGGCGACGTGATGAGGGATTACCTCATGACTTACCAGTTTGCCGACAACGGCAGCAGGAAGCAGATCACCGCCGACGGCTTCGCCCAGATAGACCTGAATCTCGTCAAGAATCTCAACATTATCCTCGGCGGCCGCTACGACTATTTCTCCGAGTCGCACAACAAGCATTTCTCTCCTCGCGTCAACGCCATGTATAAGCTCGACAGGTTCACGTTCAGAGGTTCTTACGCCGGCGGTTTCCGCGCTCCCACGCTGAAGGAAATGTATATGGATTTCGACATGGCGGGCATATTCATGATCTACGGTAACAAAGACCTGCGTCCGGAAAGCAGCAACAATTTCCAGCTCTCGGGAGAATTCACCAAAGGGCTTTTCAATGCCACTCTCGGCGCTTTCTGCAATCTTGTCGACAACCGCATCACCACGGCCTGGAACAAGGCCATGGGCGGAATGGTCTACACCAACATCGGGCGCGTCAACATCAGCGGCCTTGATGCCAATGTGTCGTGGAAATCAAACTGGGGTCTCGGCGCGAGGGCTTCCTACGTCTTCACCCATGAGCATGTGAAGAATGGAGAGCCGTATACTTCCTCAACCCGTCCACACACGGCCACTGTCAGGGTCGATTACACGAAGAACTGGAAGAACTACGGATTGATGGTGGCGCTCAATGGCCGCATACTCTCAAAGGTCGGTGTGGATGAGTTTGTCTCAGTTACCGACTATCAGGAAACCGAACATGTGGAGTATCCCGCCTACACGATGTGGAAGCTCAACATCACGCAGAGCGTCTGGAAGGGAATAGACGTGATAGCAACTATCGACAACCTTTTCAACTACGTGCCGAAATACAACTACAGCAGCACCCCTTCCACCACCGGCATCTCCTTCGCCATCGGCCTCTCGCTCGACATTGACAAGATGGTGAGATAAAAAACATACAGTGTTCCAAATTTGAAATTCAACATTTCTGATTTGAAATTCAACATTCAACATCAAAAACATACATGCAACTCAAAATTAAGAAAAAAGTAATTTTAATTTCAGTTGTCTCGCTGATTCTCGTAGTGGCGGCCGCCGTGGCATGGAATATGCTGGCATCCACGACGAGGATCGCTTTTGTCAATTATCAGGCGATTGCCCTCGGTCAGATTGGAAAGGCCAACGACAATCGGTTTGTCAAAATCGAGCAACTCCCCGTAGAGCAACTCGACAAGGCCGGTCGCTACGACATGGTCTTTGTCAACGACATGGGGCTCCGTATCACGGAGGAACAGCGTCAGGCCCTTCAGGATGCCGCCGACAGCGGCACTCCCGTGTTGACTTCTGCCGCCACTAATCCTCAGAACCTCATAGTGTCGGTCGATTCCATCGACCGGACTTTCCTCCGCCAGTATCTCGTGGGCGGCAAGTCGAACAATAAGAACCTCCTGCGCTATGTGCGCCGCTTCATCGACGGCAAGAAACTCTTCGCTCCGATGCCCGGCGACCCTTCGGGCTATGTGTCTTCGCTGATCTATTATCCCGGTGAAGAGGAACTTGCCTTCAATTCGGTGAGGGAGTTTGAAGATTTCCTGAAGCAGAAAGGCAAATTCAATGCGGGCGCGAAGCGTATCGTGCTCACGGGGCAGATGGGTGTGCCCGACAGCCTCGTGGTATCGCTCGAGAGGAAAGGGCATATTGTCTATCCCGTCAATTCCATACAGCAGTTCATAGCCGGCGGCCACGCCGATTCGGTAGGCATGGCGGCCATGATAAATCTTGCCCACGGACGCATGGGCGATATGGTGGTGAAATATCTCGACGCCCGCAACATTCCTCTTTTCGCTCCGCTCAACGTCAACCGCGACTATGATGAGTGGATGGCCGACAAGATGGGCATGAACGGGGGCTTCCTTTCGCAGAGCGTGGTCACTCCGGAGATCGACGGCGCAATCCGTCCGTTTGCTCTTTTCGCCCATTATGTGGGCGACGACGGCCTTCCCTACGTAGAGGCCATCCCCGACCGCCTCGATGAGTTCGTGGCAACTGTCGACAATTATATTTCCTTGCAGACTCTTTCCAACAAGGATAAGAAAATAGCCATATTCTACTTCAAGGGCCCCGGCCAGAATGCTCTCGTGGCAGAGGGCATGGAGGTGGCTCCCTCGCTCTTCAACCTCCTCACCCGGCTCAAGAATGAAGGCTATGATCTCGGCGACATGCCGGCTTCTGCGGAGGCGCTCGAGGCGCTCATCAACAAAGAAGGAAAGGTCTTCAATGAATATGCCGCGGGCGCGAAGAATGACTTTGTAGCCAACAATCCGGTGGAGAAAATCTCACGTGAAGACTACGACCGTTGGTGCAAGGAATCATTCTCGAAGGAGATGCGTCTTGAGATCGACAGCGTCGACGGCGCTTTCCCCGGTCACGGACTGAAGACCGACGACGGACAGCTTGCCATCGCACGCCTCCGGTTCGGAAATGTGGCGCTTATTCCCCAGACTGCCGCCGGGCTTGGCGACGATGACTTCAAGATAGTGCACGGCACCGACGCCGCCCCTCCCCACAATTACGTGGCGGCTTATCTCTGGGCGCGTTATGGTTTCGGAGCCGACGCTCTCGTGCATTTCGGTGCCCACGGCAGCCTTGAGTTCACCCCGCGCAAGCAGGTGGCTCTCGGAAGCGCCGACTGGTCCGACCGCCTCGTGGGCACGATGCCGCATTTCTACGTGTATTCCACAAGCAACGTAGGCGAGGCCATGACTGCGAAACGCCGTTCCTACGCCGGAATCATCAATTATATCACTCCTACTTTCATGGAGAGCGAGGTGAGGGGCATCTACAAGAATCTTAATGATGCGCTGGCTTCCTACAACAAGATAGCAGGCGCCGACAAGCCGGATAAGAATGCGGCCGACCATGCGTCGCTGCTGGTGAAGAAATATGCCGTGCAACTCGGTATTCACCGCGAACTGAGGCTCGATAGCATCCTTTCCCGTCCTTACAGTGCCGACGATGTGGCGCGTATCGAGAATTTTGCCGAGGAACTTGCCAATGAGAAGATCACCGGCGCCCTCTATGTCATGGGCCGTCCGTATGAGGCTGCCGACATCAATTCCACGGTGCTTGCAATGACTGCCGATCCTGTGTCCTACAGTCTTTACAATCTCGACCGCCTCAAGGGCCGCACAAATATCGACCATGACCGCCAGCGTGCCCGGTTCACCCAGGTGTATGGCGCCAAAGGCAGGACTCTTGTCAATTCGATGCTCGGAAAGTCGGCGGAACTCACCGATGCCGATATCTGCCGCATTGCCTCGATCTCGCAGGCCGAACTCGACAGCGCCCGCCGCATCATCAATTCCATCAACAACTCAAAAGACATGCTGTCGCGCATGATGGTGATGGGTTCGATGGCCGCTCCTTCCAACATGGAGAAGACAGCGAAGATTTCCGACCGTCCCAACAAGTCGGCCATGAAGTCGATGATGGCCAAAAGCGGAATGTCGCCCGAAAAGGCTCTCGAGATGGCCCGCAAGATGGGGGCCGATGAGGAGGCCATCAAGAAGATGGAGGCTGCCATGAAGCGCAACAAGGAGGGGGGCAAACCCTCGGGCCATGGCGGCGCGCCGAAGGGTATGCACGGCAGCATGATGAAGCCGCAGCAGCCCTCGAAGGCTGAGATAGATTTCGCCACCGCTGTCACAGAGGTGGAACGCGCCCTTAACAATGTCAACAAATATCGCGAGGCATTGCGCACAAGTCCCGATGCTGAGCTGACTTCGATGGTGAATGCCCTTGCCGGCGGTTATATAGCGCCCACCTCGGGTGGCGACCCGGTGCTCAATCCGGATATCCTCCCGACCGGCCGCAACATGTTTGCCGTCAATGCCGAGGAAACGCCTTCGGCTGTCGCCTGGGAAAAGGGTAAGGCTTTGGCCGACAACACTATCGCCATGTATCGCAAGGCCCACAACGACTCGCTTCCCCGCAAGGTGAGCTATACCCTCTGGAGCAGCGAGTTTATCGAGACCGAAGGTGCCACGATTGCCCAGGTGCTTTACATGCTCGGCGTCGAACCCGTGAGGGATTCTTTCGGCCGCGTCACCGATCTGCGCCTCATCCCCTCGAAGGAACTTGGCAGGCCGAGAATCGATGTCGTGGTGCAGACTTCGGGTCAGCTGCGCGATCTCGCCGCTTCCCGTCTGTTTCTCATAAGCCGCGCTGTCAAGATGGCGGCTGAGGCCAACGATAAGGAATATCCCAATTATGTGGCCGACGGTGTGGTTGAGTCGGAGCGTCATCTTGTCGACAAGGGTGTATCGCCCAAGGAGGCCCGCGAACTTTCCACAGCGAGGGTGTTTGGCGGCGTCAACGGCAACTATGGCAGCGGCATCCAGGGCATGGTGGAGGCCGGCGACCGCTGGGAGGATTCCTCCGAGATAGCCGAGACTTACATGGCCAACATGGGAGCCATGTATGGCAGCGAGGAAGATTGGGAAAAGATGCAGGACTTCGCATTCGAGGCCGCCCTCACACGCACCGATGTGGTGGTGCAGCCGCGCCAGAGCAACACCTGGGGCGCGCTCAGCCTCGACCATGTCTATGAGTTCATGGGAGGCATGAACCTTGCCGTGAAGAACGTCACCGGCAAAGACCCCGATGCCTATCTCAGCGACTACCGCAACCGCAACAATGTCAGGATGCAGGAGGTGAAGGAGGCCATCGGCGTCGA
>JAUNFY010000084.1:0-9831 GCA_030524805.1 Bacteroidales bacterium
TGGGAGGACGCTGATGATTTTGCCTGCGGCAAAATCCGCTGATTGAGGGCGGAAGTTCGCGGAAATAGAAAAGCGACACGTCGGCTGAAGATAGAATGGATTTGTCAGATTTTGTTGACAAAACGGTAGATTCCTTTGTCGTATGGGAAAGGGTCGGACATTCTGCCGGTTGTGAAGTTCCTGGCACCGAAGTTAATGAGATAGCCGAGTTTGAATCCTGAAAGTTTAAGGTATGTGAGCAACTGCCGCACCTCTGCCTCTCCCATCTTGCTGACAGCTTTGGTTTCTATTATGACCCGGCCGTCGACCACTATGTCTGCCTTATAGGCATCCTCGATGATATTGCCTTTATAGACCGCCGGCACTGTCACCTCAATCTGCACGTCATGTCCTTTTTGCTGAAGTTCCCACGCAAGAGCTTTCTTATAGAATATTTCTCTCAGGCCACGGCCTGCCTCGTTTCTGACATTGAAGGAGGACCCGATTATGTCGTGTCCTATACTTAGATAATCTGCAGGTTGTTCCATGGGCGTGATCAGGTATGAGTGTCTACAGGGATTCTAATGTTTTAACGTGATAATGCTCAATAAATTTTGCACGCATCCACATTAATTTTAATGACTCCATATATATTTATCTTATCGCAAAAAGACATCCATAGCACTTGCTTTTGTCTTTGCTGCCAATATGCCCCGCTCCGGTAGGACGCCGATCTCCGAGCGGCGTCGGGGATGGCTTGAGGGTCGGTCAACGGGCGCCGTTCGGAGATCGGCGCGGTACAGGCAAAGTTCTCTCTCCTCGCTTCGCTCGGGATTTTTTAAAGATTAAGCGCAAACGCGGATCTCGGCTGCCTTCGGCAGTGCCGATGGCAAGCGCGGATTTACGCGGATTTTTTTCTTGCCGGCAATAATCTGCGGGATACCGCTGTAATTCCGCGGATTTTGCCAACGGCAAAATCATCTGCGTGACTGAACCGCGAAAATTTTACAAAAGACTAAAAATAAAGAGAAATCCGCGAAAATCTGCGTTCCCTACGGCGCAGCCGCGAAGCGGCCGCCGGTTCCGCGTTTGCGCTTAATCATTAAAGATCCCGAGCGTAGCGAGGACGTGATACAATGGCGTTGCTCATGGTAGAATGCTTGTGGCGCCGTTCGGAGATTGGCGTGGCACATGCAAAGTTCTCTCTCCTCGCTTCGCTCGGGATCTTTTTAAGATTAAGCGCAAACGCGGATCGCGGCTGCCTTTGGCATCGCCGGTGACAAGCGCGGATTTACGCGGATTTTTTTCTTGCTGTTGCTCTTGATATTTGCTTCGGTGGAAGGACGCTGATGATTTTACCTGCGGCAAAATCCGCTGATTCAGGGCGGAAGTTCGCGGAATTTGGGAGCAGTTATCGGAGCGCCGCTCGGAGATTGGCGCGGTACCGGGGGTGGGGCTTCGGTGAGCGGCGCGGTACATGTGATGAACTTATGCGCTGCTTCGCTCTTTTTTTAATGTATTTAGAGCGTTTATTGAGCATGATAAATATGAATATTTTAATAATATATCGAAACTAAACGCGTTGAATTATTGTTATATAGTTAGGAAAAGATTGCATTTTTTGCAAGAGAATCACTGCCGTTTGCATAAATTTTGTAAGTTTCCGGCCCGGCAATCAATAAAGCAATCCATAAACATAAATATGATTTTCAATAGAGATTGAAATCAGCAATCATAATTCACTTTTATCAACCCTAAAATCACACGCAATGAAGAAACTCTACCTATTTTTTCTTATGGCACTCGGAATGTTGTCGGGTGCTGTCGCAAATGCCTCTGACTATAAGACGATGATTCGCTACGACCGCGTGTGGGAGAGTATTACCGGTGAATGGGGACCTTATACTGCAAAATATATGAAATTCGATGGAAGCGAGGAGTTTCTCGGGAAAACCTATCATCGTATCGTGACTTTCAAGAAGAGTGTGGTTGATATTGCATATCCTATAGAGGACAGCACTTATGAATTCTTCGATGATGTTTATGAACACGAGGGATATCTGCGTGAGGAAGACGGCAAGGTATATACACTCATAATGGAAACAATTTCCGACGATTACCTAACCGGAGCACTATACATTCCTACCGAGACATATCAAGATGGTTTAACTCTTGCTGAAAGGCTCATCTACGATTTCTCATGGAATGAGGGGGATATATATAGTGCACTCACCTTTACCACAAGACTGGGAGAATTGCACGACTTAAAGACAAGACATAAATCAACCATAATGGTTGATGACGAAGAGTGTACGATGATTGGAGTTTGCCCTACGTATGTGGATGACGAGATTGATTTTTATTATACCCTAATAGAAGGCATCGGTCCCGTAGATCATGGATGTCTCAACTATACTGAATTTTATGCTCATCTTACCAGACCATGGGAATACAACTATTTCAACAGAGTGTTTGACTCGAATGGGAAAGTACTGTATAGGAATCCGGAATTTTGTCCGGAACTAAGGTTGCCCGACAATCTATTCAGTTCGGTCGGGATTGTGACGGATTCGGGCAATCTCAGCATCACGGCTGACGGGGTGGCTTTCGGCTACGACAACCGGCGCAACAAAGTCTGCATCTACGACTTGGAGGGACGTCTGGTGGCATCTGAATCGGGCGCCGGAAGAATGACAATACCGACATCGCATCTCACTCCCGGAATGTATATCGCGGAGGGACGGGCAGAGGGTTGCGCTGCCACCCGCCGCAAATTCATCGTAAGATAAAACCGACGCGCCGGAGGCGATTCCTTGCTACAGGATTGCCTCCGGGGCGTCGCTTTTGGTATTACGCCGATCTCCGAGCAGCGTCACTGCTGACTTGGGCGTCAGTGTTGATAATCCTCGCTTCGCTCGGGATTCTTTAATAATTTATCGCAAACGCGGATCTCGGCTGCCTTCGGCATCGCCGGGGGCAAGCGCGGATGGCCGCGGATTTTTTTCTTTCCGCTCTTGATGTTTGCTTCGGTGGTGGAACGCTGATGATTTTGCCTGCGGCAAAAACCGCTGATTGAGGGCGGAAGTTCGCTGAAAAGGCTTTTGTAAAAGATAATCGAACAAAATCAAGATAAAAACGATAGTCAAACAAAATCAGGGAAAGGCACTGGGGCATGCGCGAATGGCCGTCGATATTTCTTACCGACATTAATCCGCGGGATACCGCTGAAAATCTGCGGATTTTGCCGTTGGCAAAATCATCTGCGTGCCCTCACCGCGACAAATTCACAAATGACTTAAATAAAGAGAAATCTGCGGAAATCTGCGTTCACCCAGGCGCAGCCGCGAAGCGGCCGCCTGATCCGCGTTTGCGATTAATCATTAGAGATCCCGAGCGTAGCGAGGATATGCGTCAATGGCAATGAACTTTTGCCTCGCTTCGCTCGGGATCTTTTTATGATTTATCGCAGACGCGGATCGCGGCTGCCTTCGGCATCGCCGGGGCAAGCGCGGATTTACGCGGATTTTTTTCTTGCTGTTAGCTCTTGATGTTTGCTTCGGTGGGAGGACGCTGATGATTTTGCCTGCGGCAAAATCCGCTGATTGAGGGCGGAAGTTCGCGGAAATGGCTTTTGATAAAATGACTTAAATAAAGAGAAATCCGCGAAAATCCGCGTTCTCCACGGCGCAGCCGCGAAGCGGGCGCCCGATCCGCGTTTGCGCTTAATCATTATAGATCCCGAGCGAAGCGAGGACTTGCGTCAATGGCGCCGCTTTCGGTAGAATGCTTGGGCGCCGCTCGGAGATCGGCGCGGTACTATGGCAGGTGCTTCGGGACGTCCCTTCGGTAGGACGCCGATCTTCGAGCGGCGTCGGGGATGGTGGGGGTTAGCGGCGGAGGTTGAGGAGGTTCATCTGCCAGGTGAGGCCGAGGGAGGCGTAGAGGGTGTTTTTCTGCATCAGGTCGGCTTTGTTCTTGTTTTTGCCGAAGGAATAGAAGATTGCGGCGTGGGCCTTGAGCAGATGACGCTTCTTGCGGATGGGATACCATTCCATCACTCCGCCCAACGTGGTGAGCTCCGAGCCTCGTGCCACTTCGGATTGCTTAGTGGTGTTGACGCCCATGTTGCAGTCGTAGGAAACCTTTGCCGTGGCGCGCCATTTGGGGTGGAACTCCCAGCTGCCCTCGAGCATGAAGGTGTTGTTCTTGAAGGCGCGGTTGTCGGGATAGGTGCGCGTCATGAGGTCGAGCAGCACGGTGATGTCTTCGTCGATCACGAGCTTGTTGCCGAGGGCCACATAGTTGCAGTATTTACCTTTCTGATATTCAATCTCGTTGACCGACCATATAGTCTCAAACCTCAGATAGTCGCCGAAATCGCGGCGGCTGCTCCACTGGAGGTTGTAGGCATAGAGGTTGCGGTTGGAGGCAGTGGCGAAGAGGCTCTGGCTCACCTGAAACGCCAGATGATCGGAGGCCGTGAGCTGATAGCCGGCCGATATGCCGAACTGATAGCAGGCCACGTTGCTGACGAAGAGGTTGGGACACATTAGCTCGATCGGTTCGCGGTTGTATTCATATCCGCCGATGAGCACCACCTGCTTTCCGGCTCCGAAATCGAATTTTCCTGTGGAATAGCTGAGGTCGAGGACGTCGGTCTGGTCCCAGAATGTGGCGTCTTTGGGAGTGCGCGAGAAGCGCTGGCGCCATGAGTAGCGCAATCCTTCGGTGATGGTGCCCTGCGCGTTGAGGGCTAAGTATTTACCCATGAATCCGGTCTGCGCGTCGTTGGTGGTGCCGGAATTGGTGACGATCTGGCCGTCGAGACGGGCCTCCACATTGAGGGCGAGCACGCTCTCATCGGTCCAGCTGCGCGAGGGCACGGTGTCGGCCGGCGATGCGAATGCGGCGAGCACACTCTGAAGACATATTGCCAATGCCGCGGTTATTCTTGATTTCATCCGTTTGTCTGTCGTTACTGTCTGTTGTTCGAAGCGGCACGATGCCGCCCGGGCGGACGCCACAAGGGTTCGCCCCCACAAAGTTAGGAAATATAACTGAACCCACAAAATTTAGCCCCACTTTTTTATCGCCGTTGAGGATTTGGATATTTAGAAGAATTTTTGTAACTTTGTCACAGTGGTAATAATTACTGCGGTAATAAAGTATATAATATTGATAATCTTGACTTTGAGGCAGCTATTTACATAACGCACCTCAGATAAAGACCCGGTGGGATACTGCACATAGACAAATCTCATAACAACCTGATAACATCCAAGTTGAGCCGGCAAGTTTGAATTAATGATATTTGAACTTCAGAAAAGCCGGGATGCGCTGCGGGGGCGCTCGCGGCAGCAGAAATTCCGATTGGTAATGTGACGGGGAAGGTTGCGGCTAATTTTAGTGGCGGCAGATATTTGCATCTTTCACTTTTTTTTTATAACTTTGCGCGCATTATTGTAAATTCAATTCTATACCATCATGAATGTAACCGACAGATTTCTGGAATATATCAAATTCGACACCCAGAGCGACGAGGAGACCAATCTCACACCTTCCACACCCGGACAGATGACTTTTGCCCGACACCTCAAGACTGTGGTGGAAGAGATGGGTCTGCAAGACATAACACTTGACGACAATGGTTACCTGATGGCTACTCTCCCGGCCAATACCGACAAAGTCGTGCCTACAGTAGGGTTCATCGCCCACATGGACACCGCTCCCGACATGAGCGGACGCCACGTCAACGCACGCATCATCAAGAACTACGACGGCAAAGCCATCACGCTCAACGAGAAGCTCAACATTGTGATGGAGCCGGAGGAGTTTCCCGAATTGGCGAACTATGCCGGCCAGGACCTCATCGTGACCGACGGCACTACCCTGCTCGGCGCCGACGACAAGGCCGGAATCGCCGAGATTCTCTCGGCAGTGGCACGCCTGCAGGCTAACCCCGAAGTGAAACATGGCAAGATACGCATCGCCTTCAATCCCGACGAGGAGATCGGCAAGGGCGCCCACAAGTTTGACGTGGAACGCTTCGGATGCGATTTCGCCTACACCATGGACGGCGGCGCCCTCGGCGAGCTCGAATATGAGAACTTCAACGCTGCCTCGGCCAAAGTGATAATAAAGGGTCGCAACGTACACCCCGGCACTGCAAAGCATAAGATGGTGAACTCCATCAGGGTGGCCAACCAGTTCATCCAGATGCTGCCCCGCTGGGAAACTCCCGAGCACACCGAGGGATATGAGGGTTTCTACCACCTGATAGGCATCGAAGGCTCGGTGGAGCAGACAGTGCTCACCTACATCATCCGCGACCACGACCGCGCACGCTTCGAGAGCCGCAAGCGCGAGATTGAGCATCTCTGCCGCAAGACTAACATGGAATATCCCGGCTGCTGCTCGGTGGAGATCAACGACCAATACTACAACATGAGGGAGAAAATAGAGCCCGTGATGCACATCATCGACATCGCCGAGAAGGCAATGCGTGAGGCAGGCGTCACCCCGAAGGTGCAGCCCATACGCGGCGGCACGGACGGCGCTCAGCTCTCGTTCAAAGGCCTCCCCTGCCCCAACATCTTCGCCGGCGGCGAGAACATGCACGGACGCTTCGAGTTCGTATCAATTCAGTCGCTTGAGAAGGCTACCGACGTGATATTCAATATCGCCCGGATTGTGGCCGAATGAAGTCAGCGCTTTGAAGAAACTCATAGTTGTCACCGGCCCAACGGCCTCGGGCAAATCCGACCTGGCGGTCAGGCTCGCCCTGCAACACGACACGGAGATAATCTCAGCCGATTCGCGCCAGATTTTCAAAGGGATACCTATCGTCACCGCCATCCCTGACATGAGTCAGCGGATGGGGGTGACTCATCATCTGATGGAGATGCTGCCGCTCGATGCCTACTATTCGGCCGCAATGTTTGAGGAAGATGCCCTGCGCATAGCCCGCAGCATCTGGGCGCGCCGCGATGTGGCGATAGTGTGCGGCGGATCGATGATGTATGTCGACGCGCTTATCAACGGCATCGACGAGTTGCCCACGGTGCCGGAGGCCATACGCGCCTCGCTGGCCGACGACTGGAGCCGCATGGGCGACGACTGGCTGCGCGACCGGCTGCGGACGCTCGACAAGGAATACTACGCTCAGGTGGACCGGGCCAACATGAAGCGCGTGTTTCACGCCGTGGAGATATGCCTCGCTGCCGGAGTGCCCTACTCGTCGCTGCGGACCGGAAGAAGGAAGCGGCGCGATTTCGAGATAGAGAAGATAGTGATAGAAATGCCCCGCGAGCAGTTGTTCGACCGCATCAACCGCCGCGTGATGAGAATGGTGGAGGCCGGGCTGGAAGAAGAGGCTCGCAGCGTCTACCATCTGAGGCATCTAAACTCGCTCAACACCGTGGGACTGAAGGAAATGTTCGCCTACTTCGACGGGGAGATGGATTTCGACACCGCCGTGGCGAGAATACAGAAAAACACACGCGTTTATGCAAAGAAACAACTCACATGGCTCAAGAAATCGGTCGACACGCAGCAAGCGACGCCCGAGGAATAACACCGACAGGAAAGTGACAGGAAAAAGAATTCTGACAGGCGTGGTGATCAGCATCCTCATCGCCTGCATCGTATATTTCGGGTGCAAGCTGGCGAATGCCGACGCGCCCGACCCGCAGGGCACGTCGATGTCGCTGCGCGAGGTGGCGGAGGTGGTGATGCCCTCTGATGCGCAACGGGTGGTGAAGCAATATGAAGGATTCACTTCCTATTTCAACCCGGAGCGCCATGCCCCCGACTGCGTGGCCTGGATACTGCACCGCGACGAGACCGACGGAACTTCGGCCAGAAGCAACCGGTTCTGGATCGATGCCGATGTGGAGGGGTGCGCCTCGACGGCCGACTACACCCGCTCGGGCTACGACCGCGGTCACCTCTGCCCCGCCGGCGAGCAGAAATGGAGCGAAGCGGCGATGCACGACAGTTTCGTGATGACGAATATCTGCCCGCAGAAGCATGAGCTCAACAGCGGCGCATGGAAGACTCTCGAGGAAAAGGAACGGATATGGGCCGACCGCGACTCTATTCTGGTGATAGCGGCAGGCCCGATATATAATTCCCCGCATCCGGAACGTATCGGCGCCACGGGTGTGGCTGTGCCCGACGCTTTCTTCAAGGTGCTGCTCGCTCCTTTCGCCGATGAGCCGAGAGCGATAGCATTTGTCTACCCCAACATGAAATGTCAGGGCAATATGGAAAACTATGCCACGACTGTGGATGAAGTGGAGCGCATCACCGGCATCGACTTCTTCTCCGCCCTGCCCGACGACGTGGAGGCAGAAATAGAATCGTCGGCCTCTTTCAAGGAATGGAACCAACAAAAACGCGACAAACAATGATTACGACCAACGACGACACCATAGTGGCACCCGCCACACCCGCCGGAAAAGGCGCCCTCTCCATTCTCAGAATGTCGGGACCGGAGGCCCTGGCAATAGCCGACTCCGTATGGTCGGGTACGACCCTTTCAAAATGCCCGTCGCATACCGTCCACCTCGGCTACATCAAGGATGAGCAGGGCAACAGCCTCGACCAGGCGCTGGCCACAGTGTTTGTGGCGCCCAACTCCTTCACGGGCGAAAACTCGGTGGAATTCACCCTCCACGGCAGCCCCTGGATACTCCGCGAGGTGACCAACCTCCTGCTGCGCAAGGGAGCGCGCGGCGCGCAGCCCGGTGAGTTCTCGCAGCGCGCATACATCAACGGACGCATGGACCTCGCATCGGCCGAAGGAGTGGCCGACCTCATAGCCGCTTCTTCCCGCGCCGCCCACCGCCTGGCAATGCAGCAGACAAAAGGCGTATTCTCGAAGGAATTCAACGCACTGCGCGACAAGCTGATAGAACTGGCATCGCTGCTGGAGCTCGAGCTCGACTTCTCGGAAGAAGACGTGGAATTTGCCGACCGCACTACCCTGCTGTCGATATCCCGGGAACTGCTCGCAAAAATTGAGCGGCTCACGAAATCCTACTCCACCGGACGCGCCTTCAAGGAAGGAGTGCCCGTAGTGATAGCCGGCATTCCCAACGTAGGGAAATCGACGCTGCTCAACACCCTGCTTCAGGAAGAAAAAGCGATAGTGTCGGACATACCGGGCACCACCCGCGACGTGATTGAAGACACGTGCGAAATCGACGGCGTGCTTTTCCGCTTTGTCGACACAGCCGGTCTGCGGGAATCGGACGACAAGATAGAAAGCATCGGCATCGACCTTGCCCGGCAACGCCTGGCGCAGGCCGCCATAGTGTTGTGGCTCATCGACCCCTCCGCGCCCGCGCAGCCGCAGATCGAGGAAATGGTGTCCTCCACCGGATCGCTACCGGAAGACCGTTGCCTGATACCCGTGATAGCGAAGACGGAAGCGGGCGACATCTCCCCCCTGCTTCTTGACGAAATCGAAAGCAGGATAACCGCCGCCATCGAAAATGGCGGACTGAAATGTCAGACCCACAAGACATTGCGCATCTCATCAAAAGAAGGCACGGGCATAGACACCCTTTGCACTGCCCTGAAGGAATCGGCCACGCGGGAGTATAACCCGGAAGAGGAACTGATTCTGACCAACGCGCGCCACTACGGCGACCTTCAGAAAGCGGCCGACGCCTTGCGCCGCGCCATAACGCAGACGGCCTCAGGCGTGACCCCCGACTTCATAGCCATGGACATCCGCGAAGCGACCGCCGCCCTCTCCTCCCTCACCGGCGCCATCACCACTCCCGACCTCCTCGCCTCCATCTTCACCCACTTCTGCGTCGGCAAATGATGTAATTGTCACAATCC
>JAUNFY010000084.1:9841-9992 GCA_030524805.1 Bacteroidales bacterium
GCATCCAAGTGACAGAATTGTCAGAAACCGTCACAATCCATCACAATCCATTAGTACAGCGTGCTTTACAGCACGCTTTTTTCATGCCCTTACTGATGGATTCTAACGGATTCTGACCCCTTTTTCGCCCATTTTTGTATCCCGGTTGTAT
>JAUNFY010000085.1:0-4448 GCA_030524805.1 Bacteroidales bacterium
GACTCGCTCTCGAGTATCTCCTCTATCTTGACATCCTCGTTGAGCAGAACCGACAGCAGACCCTCTAGTATGCCGAAGTTGGCCTTGTCGCGAAGGATATGCTTGATCGCCCAGTCAAATCTTATGTAGTGGTTAGATGTATCCATAATCCATATTTTTTACAAAAATAGCACTTTCCCGTCAATTCCGCAACAAAAACGTTAAAAATTTCTCGTTAAGCACTCACGAAACGGAGAGAATTGGGAGTTTATAGATTATGGAGACTGAGGTTAGTTTATGCGCTCACCTGCGCCAACGACTCCACGACCTCATAAAGTGAGATTGCGATAATATCACCCATAGTCTGATTTCACAAAAAAAAACATCGGAAACGACAGTTTTTATTTGCGAGTAGTAAAAAAAGTATTAACTTTGCAAATGAGGTCAAGCAATTTTTGTTATATAAATAAAACCTTTGAAAGTATGGAAGATACACTCCTGTTCAAACTAAGAGATTATTTCAGACTCCAGCCGGTGTCGAAAGCGTGGTTGTTTGGCTCCCGCTCAAGAGGCGATTCCAGAAACGACAGCGACTATGACATACTCGTATCATTCGACGACAGTGTCGGACTGTTGAAATATGCATCAATGGTAACAGATTTGGAAAAACTTCTAAAAAAAAGTGTTGATTTGGTCTCTGAAACCGCTCTATTCCCGTGGGTAAAAGATTCCGTGAACCAAGATAAAATTTTGATATATGAGAGAAAAGCCTAAAGACAAGGGCCGATTGCTCCATATTCGTCAGGCCATTGACAACATCAATCAGTTTCTTACAGGTAAATCGGCAGAAGATTTTCTGATTGACCAGATGCTGTATTTTGCCATCGTTAAGAATTTGGAGATAATAGGTGAGGCAGCCTATATGCTGACCGAAGAATTCAGAGCCAGTCATACAGAAACCGACTGGAAAGAAATTATCCACATGCGACACATATTGGTGCACGGATATTATCAAGTGGATTCCAGAATTGTCTGGGTAACAATAAAGAACGACTTATCTACACTGAAAGATCAGATTGACAGATACATTCTCGAATTAGAATGAACATGTCAATGCTGTTACTCTGACTCAATCGCTTTACTGTCGGTGGTGTCACGCTTCCTGTTTGAGTTTTTTAAGAGCCGGCGGTTGGCTATGGCCGCGACGCATGAGTCTGACCAGACATTTTCCGATGTCTCCACCATGTCGATGACAGTGTAGATGGGGAGGATGATACCCATCAGGCTGATATCGGCGCCGATGCCCGACATAAGCGAGAGCGTCAGGAAGTAGCACCCCATAGGCACACCGGCGTTGCCTACCGCCGAAATCACCGCTATCAGAGTCCATACCAGCATGGTGCCTATGGTCAGCGGCATACCGTTGTTTTGCATTATGAAGAGCGACGTGCCGAGTATGAACGCCGCGCAACCGTTCATATTGACAGTGGTGCAGAGCGGCAACACAAAGCGGGCTACTTTCGGACGGACACCTATGCGGTGTTCAGCATTTTCCATCGTCACCGGCAACGTCGCGGCGCTGCTCTTGGTGAAGAAAGCCATCATCACGGCAGGAAACATGCCGCCGAATGTCTTCACCGGATTAAGCCCCGCCGACAGCAGGAACAACGGAAGCACCACAAACATCTGAATCAGATTGCCAGCGATGATCACCACCACATACTTCCCGATGGAATCGGCCATCACCCCTACTCCGGCCTGAGCCGTAAGTTGGGCCGCAAACGCCACGATGCCGAGCGGCAGGATCGCTATCAGCCAGTGGATAAGCGTGAAAAGGATGGTCTGCACGCCCGCTATTCCATCCACAATTATTTCCTTAGGCCGTGAGTCGGGCATCTTTGATATCGCTATCCCGACGGCGAAGCAAAGCAGCAGCAACGCAAGCACATTCCCTTCCAGCAGCGGACGCACTATGTTGTCGGGAATCACCGAGATAAGATGGTCGGCGTAGGATGTCGACAATTCGGTAGCGGCCGTAGCCTCCTGAGCATCTATCACTCCGGCCGGAACATTGCCCGGTTTCACCGCCAGATACAGCCCGAGGGCCACCAGCGCCGCCGAAAAAGTGGTAAGCAGCGTATAGGTCACCGTGGTGCGGAACATCTTCTTCAATTCCCGCCCGCTGCCGAGCGACGCGAGCGTGGAGATGACGGCCACCACGATGGTGGGCACCGCAAGAAGCCTGAAGAGTCGCGTGTAGATGGTGGCTATCACATTCATCACCGAATCGATCGCCCCGACGTGGAGGAATCCAAGGCCAACGCCAAGCGCGAGCGCGCCAAGCCAGATATAGATTTGATATTTTTTCATAGTCAAAGTGGAGTTTATTGTAATGTTATAACAATATGTGCGCCCCGCATGTTGCCCGCAAGCAGATCTTTTACTAATTCGAAAGATAAAAAAATACAAATTCGCCGATTATTGAGTTTTTTTTGTTAATTTTGCATTTCAAGTGGCAATAATATTTCTAACAATCCGAGTTTATGGGTAAAGAAACGACAATAACAGGCCTGCCGCAGGTCGGCATACAGGGTGTAAGGGGATGCTTCCACGACGTGGCGGCCCACCGCTGGTTTGCCGACCCGGATCTGCCTACCGTCTCTTTCGACTCGTTCGAAGATATGTTTGCCGCTCTCGAAAAGCAGCCGGAGATGTATGCCGCAGTGGCGATAGAAAACACCATCGCGGGCGCCCTGCTGCAGAATTTCGAATACATCCGCAAGAGCGGACGCACCGTGATAGGTGAATACAAGCTCAGGGTGTCGCATTCGCTGTGCGCCCTCCCGGGCAGCCGCATCTCGGAGCTGCACGAGGTGAGGTCGCATTATATGGCCCTGCTGCAATGCCGCGACTTCCTGTCGCACTATCCCAACCTCAGGAAGACGGAAGATTTCGACACCGCCGGATGCGCCAAAAAGATAGCCGAGCAAAAGATGTCCGGATGCGCGGCCATAGCCCCCGCCTACGCTGCCGGGATATATGGCCTCGACATACTGGCCGAAGGCATAGAAGACGACAACCGCAACTTCACCCGCTTCCTGATCATCGGGCCGAAAGACGCTCCCGTGCCGCAGGATGCCGACAAGATTTCGGTGGCCTTCACCGTGCCCCACGAAAAAGGCGCGCTCTCCAAAGTGCTAACCATATTGACATTCTACGACATCAATCTCTCCATGCTGCAGTCGATGCCCGTGGTGGGGCACGAATGGGAATACCGGTTCTATGCCGACCTCACATTCGACGACCGCGAACGTTGCGACCAGGCAATAGCGGCAGTGGCTCCCCTCACGAGCGACTTCCGCATATTAGGAACTTATAAAAGTGCTTCAAAATGACAGATATAAAACCATTGTTCGACGATGAGTCGATGATGAAGGAACCGATCATAATCGCCGGGCCCTGCAGCGCGGAAAGCGAGACGCAAGTGCTCGACACCGCTCGCCAGCTGGCCGCCGCCGGCGTCAGGATATTCAGGGCCGGAATATGGAAACCGCGCACCATGCCCGGATGCTTCGAAGGCGTCGGGCTCGCCGGCCTCCCTTGGCTCAAGAAAGTGAAGGAAGAGACAGGGATGCTCGTCGGCACTGAAGTGGCAAGCAAAAGCCATGTCATCAGCGCCATCGCCGCCGGCCTCGACATCATCTGGATAGGTGCCCGCACCTCCGCAAGCCCCTTCGCGATGCAGGAGATTGCCGACACGCTCAAGGAGCTCAACGCCGACATCCCCGTGCTCATCAAGAATCCCGTCAATCCCGACCTCGACCTCTGGATTGGAGCCGTGACACGCATCTACAATGCCGGAATACGCCGCATCGGGGTGATCCACCGCGGCTTCAGCACCTACGGCAAGCATATCTACCGCAACCAGCCCATGTGGGCGCTTCCATTCGAATTCGCCCGCCGACATCCCGAAATTCCGGTGATATGCGACCCGAGCCACATCACCGGCGAACACGACATGGTGGCGCCGCTCAGCCGACATGCGCTCGACATGGGCTTCGACGGACTGATGATAGAAAGCCACGTCAACCCCTCGTGTGCTCTCAGCGATGCAAAGCAGCAGCTTCTCCCCTCCGAACTCGCAGAGCTCATGAAAGAACTCACCGTGAGGGAAAAGCCTACCGGCACCCCAGAACTCGACGCCCTCCGCACCGACATCGACCACATCGACAGCGAGCTGCTTGAGCTTCTGGCAAAGAGGATGGAGATCTCGAAAAAGATCGGCGAATACAAGAAAGCGCACAACATGATGGTGGTGCAGCTCGGACGCCACGACTCAATCATGAAAGACCGCACCGACACCGGCGAACGCCTCGGGCTCCCGAAGATGTTCGTAGGCCGCATCATGAGCGCAATCCATGAGGAAAGCGTGAAGAGACAGCTTTGATAATGTTGAATGTGGAATGTTG
>JAUNFY010000085.1:4458-9822 GCA_030524805.1 Bacteroidales bacterium
TTTCAATGATTGGGAATTTACAATCACCGGAAAACTTCAATCAATTCAGCTAACAACAACGACAAGGCACGAAACCACCCAGCAATCCAGCCAGCTCAAGACCAACGACTTATAACACATAGACTACAAAAAACTAACGACAATACAACACAATGAAAGAAACCGAACAAAACCTGACGACGGGCACGGGACTACCGGAAAACGCTTTCCGGGAGCTTGCCGCCGACGAGAAGTACACGCCGGTGATGCATCCGGCTCACGACCAGGCAGAAGCCACTCCCTATTCCGTAGGGATGGGTCTGCTCATGGCTATCATTTTTTCTGCCGCTGCCGCCTATCTCGGATTGAAAGTGGGCCAGGTGTTTGAGGCCGCCATCCCCATCGCCATCATCGCCGTGGGACTCTCCAACGCCCTCGGCAAGAAAAGCGCTTTGGGGCAGAACGTGATAATCCAGTCGATCGGTGCATGTTCGGGTGTGATTGTAGCCGGCGCCATCTTCACTCTCCCCGCCCTCTTCATCCTCCAGTCGAAATATCCCGAAATCACGGTGCATTTCTACCAGATCTTCATCAGCAGCCTCCTCGGCGGCATCCTGGGCATCCTCTTCTTCATTCCCTTCCGCAAATATTTCGTGAAAGACATGCACGGCAAATATCCTTTCCCCGAAGCCACTGCCACCACCCAGGTGCTCATCTCAAGCCAGCAGGCCGGCGAGGAAGAAGGTGGAAGCCAGGCCAAGACCCTCATCATCGCCTCGCTCATCGGCGGCATCTACGACTACATCGTGGCCACTTTCGGATGGTGGGCCGAGACCGTGACATCCACCGCCTCGGCATGGGGCACGACGCTGATGGAGAAGACCAAACTCGTGATGAGCTGCAACACGGGAGCCGCCCTCCTGGGCCTCGGCTACATCGTAGGTCTCAAATACGCCTTCGTCATTTTCGCCGGCTCCATTTTCGTGTGGTGGATCATCATTCCCCTCATGGGCACCTACGGCTCGCCTGAATTCCAGGCCATGGACCCCAACGACATCTTCAGCGGCTATGCCCGCATGATCGGCATCGGCGGCATCGCCATGGCCGGCGTGATCGGCATCATCAAGTCGTGGAGCATCATCACCCAGGCCGTCGGCCTTGCCGGTCGCGAACTCAAGGGCAAGACCTCGGCTACAAAGGAAATCAGATGGCAGACCGACATCTCGATGAAGCACATCGTGGTCTTCATCGCCATAGCGCTCATCGCAGTGCTCCTCTTCTTCTGGTTTGGAGTGATCCACACCTTCTGGCAGGCTCTCGTGGCATTCGCAGTGGTGGTGGTCATCGCATTCCTCTTCACCACCGTGGCGGCCAACGCCATTGCCATCGTGGGCAGCAACCCCGTGTCGGGCATGACCCTCATGACCCTTATCATCGCTTCGGCCATATTCGTGGCCATCGGGCTTAAAGGCACCAGCGGCATCGTGGCCTCGATGGTGATCGGCGGCGTGGTCTGCACGGCCCTCTCCATGGCCGGTGGTTTCGTCACCGACCTCAAGATCGGCTACTGGCTCGGCTCCACTCCCAAGAAGCAGGAGAGCTGGAAATTCCTCGGCACTCTCGTGTCGGCCGCTACGGTAGGCGGCGTCATCATGGTGCTTAACCAGGTGTATGGCTTCACGGGCGACAACGCCCTCGTGGCTCCGCAGGCCAACGCCATGGCTAAGGTGATCGAACCGCTCATGATGGGCGGCGAGACTCCCTGGATTCTCTACATGGTGGGCGCCATCCTCGCCTGCATCCTCAACTGGCTCGGAGTCCCCGCGCTCGCCTTCTGCCTCGGCATGTTCATTCCCCTCCCCCTCAACACCCCGATGCTTGTGGGCGGCGCCATCGCCTACTACGTGAGTCATTCCTCCAATGATCAGAAAGTGAACGACGCCCGTCGCGACCGCGGCACCCTCCTCTCCTCCGGCCTCATCGCCGGCGGAGCCCTCTTCGGAGTCTTCGCTGCCATCACCCGCTTCTGCGGCTTCGAATATGTCAACCCGCTCAGCATGGGCACCACCCAGATCCTGGGCTGCGTGGCATATCTCCTCCTCATCGGCTACCTCATCTGGGACAGCCGCCGCGCAAGCTCTAATCGGCTCACCTAGTGAACATAACACCCCGATCATCAAGTAGCTGTCCGGTCCGCGACAGCTACTTGATATCATAATTATACGAATCATAATCTTAAAGACAATGCTACACCCACATATCTTCAAAAGCATGCTGATGGCCGCCGGCTGCCTCCTCTGCACTCCGGCTCTCTCGGCAAAGACCGTGGAAAATCCGGCCATAGCAGCCACCAACGCTGCCAATGTGATTGACGTCAGAAAGGTAGAGACAGGCAAGGATGCCACCCGACTGCTGATCCACGCTTAATTCAGGCCGAAATACTGGATTCAGATTTCTCCCGAATCGTATCTCTCGGCCGATGGCAAAGACTACCGGTTGACCGGTGCCGAAGGCATCGAACCGGGAACTCATTTCTGGATGCCCGAATCGGGTCAGGCCGAATTCACCCTCATTTTCGAACCTATTCCTGAGAATACGGCATCTATCGACCTCAAAGAGCCCGGCGATGACGGCTGGAAGCTTTGGGGCATCGACCTCACAGGCAACGCCGACAACCTTTCCGTGCATCCCGACATGCCGGCCGATATTGCCAAGAACGACGCGCCTTTCTTCTACCAACCGATTTTCCAGACCGGCGAAACCACTGTCAACATCCATTTCCTCGGCTACAATCCGGAGATGGGCAGCCAGGCTGCATATTATATCAACTCATTCAGCGGCGTCGACTCCGACGTGCTGCCTCTTAAGATCGGCACCGACGGAACGTGCCCGCCGCTCCGCTTCCATCAAGACGGGTCGGCGATGCTCAAAGTCATCAGCATCGGCTCCGACGTCAATGTGAAAGGTGCCTCATGGATAGCACCCGGCGACTCACTTGACCTCTACATCGACTGCCGCGCGTCGGGCAACACGCTCGTCAACTCCCGCGATGGCTCTTCCGCCAAAATGGCCCTCCCTTTCGCCGACAATGGTAAATATGCCGCCCTCAACCGGCTCGCAAGCTTCTACGACTCCCCCGACCTGCACCTGCAGTTCTACAGCGGGAAGTTCGGCTCCTCCGGCATGTCGGGCGATGAATACACCGATTTCGCCATCGCCGAGTATAGGAAACTGCTCGACAACATCGCCGCCAGGAATATGCCCGCGGAGGCTGCGGAGATATTCACCAACAACGCCGCCGCGGAACTTCTCACTGCTATAGCCCGACATAAGAGCATCCTGACCTATGACTACATGCAGGAGCACCCGGACGCCGACTACCGTGTGGCGGCCGAATCGATCAAGACCTCGCTTTCTCCGGCCAACTATGCGGCCGTCGCCAAGCTTGTCGACCTCGACAATCCCCGTCTGTTCATGGCCGATGGCATGGCTTCGATAGGCAGCCTCGCCAACAGCTGCTGGGAAGAAGCCGGAGTCGGCAGCCGGCAGATTAATGATTACATGCTCTATCTTGAAATGGCGCAGAAAGCATCGGAAGGCAAACTCTCGCAGCAAGACGCCGACCGACTGCGGGCGGAATGTGCCACCCCGTTCTATGCCGAATCGGCCGGGAGAATCAACCACGTGCAGCTTGAAAAGATGGCGAAGCTCGATGCCGACCTCATCACCGCCACTCCCGATGTGCCGGCCGATCAGGTGTTTGACGCCATTGTCGCTCCCCATAAGGGAAAGGTAGTGATGGTGGATCTCTGGAACACCTGGTGCGGACCCTGTCGCAATGCCCTCAAGATCATAGAGCCGCAGAAAAGCGGCGAACTCGCGAGCGATGACATAGTGTGGATATACATCGCAAACGAGACCTCGCCCCTCACCAAATATCTGGAGCTCCTGCCCGGTATCAAGGGCACCCACTACCGTGTGGGCAGCGATGTATGGGAAAGCATCTGCGACCGCTTCAACGTAGACGGCATCCCCTTCTACATCCTCGTCGACCACGAGGGCAACGCCACCGGCCGCCCCGACCTCCGCGACCACTCCAAATTCAAGAAGGTCCTCCTCGAGGAAGCAGCAAAATGCAACTGACAATCAGCTGACCTCATACATTGAAAAAATGACTGTCATGAAAAAGTATCTGATAGCGCTGTTTGCAATGGGAATCGCTTTATGCGGTTTGGCAATCTCCCCTGCCACAACGACGCCGGCGGAATGGCAGACGTTTCTTAACGCCACCGGTTATCATCTGTTTTCTTTTCAACTGCAGGATTCTGTCGGTAAACCAATCCATGTGCAGCCGGTCGTCATAAGGGGCTCCCACGGCAAAGTGGAAAGCACCATCGACATCACACCTTACGCTCTGCGTGCGAAGCAGACCGTATCGGTCGGGGTAAAAATGTTGCCCTACGACTCCGTATTTGATATTACGGTTTTCTCCGAAGGCGGATTCACATACAGTTCGCCTAAGCGGGATCTCAAACCGGTCTTGCACAACAATGAGTTGAAATACTCCTACGTGGTCCGCGCAGTTGAAAACACCGACGATAAGATTCAAGACAACATCATTCCCCTCGTATACATCGCATCGTTTTACGTCGACGAAAACGGCATCTTCAGGTGTTGCGGCGACGAGAAAGAGATTCTTGAGCAAAGTCCCGACTACATGATAATAGGAATAAAGACCTTCACCCCCTGACCCCACCCCGCCTCCCAACTCCCATTCCCCTACTTTTTCCCCACATTTCCCCCCCCACACAGCAATTCGCCCCGGACCGACACGGCTCCGGGGCGAATTGATTATAAAGCAACCGGCAGCAAACAAAAAGGCCGGAGGCCTACATTTTGTTAACCGGGGTTCCACCCCCGGCTCCCCCAATCCCACCACCATCAGCCCCGGAAGGGCTGCACCCCATAGACATTTCCCCCACTTCCTAACACAAATAACACCCCACATACAAACACAAACCCACGACATCTCCTAAGGCCGGAGGCCTTACATTTTGTTAACCGGGGTCCCACCCCCGGCTCCCTCAACCCCACCATCATCAGCCCCGGAAGGGCTACACCCCATAGACATTTCCCCCACCTCCTAACACAAACAACACCCCACATACTAACACAAACCCACGACATCACATAAGGCCGGAGGCCTTACATTTTGTTAACCGGGGTCCCACCCCCGGTTTCCCCAACCCCTCCATCATCAGCCCCGGAGGGGCTGCACCCCATAGACATTTCCCCCACCTCCTAACTCAAACCCATGGCAAATTAATTATAGAAAACCAAATCTTAATCAAAAAACCGGAATAAATCACCTCAAAAAACCGGAAT
>JAUNFY010000014.1 GCA_030524805.1 Bacteroidales bacterium
ATATCGCTAAATTTTACAATCTGAAATCAGCAAGTTGAACTTGCGAAACTTAAATCATTAAAAATAAAGGAAGTTACAAACTTCCGCCGACAGTTCCATCTGAATCCAAAACTTTCAAGACGTTCATCCCTTATCCGTGTCATTATGATCCTCAGGAATGGTTATATTGCATTAAAAGCGGCATATTTGCATTATGTGTCGACTATGTCGGATGGGTATGGTCGGTGCCTGATGATATTACCGTCTCATCAAGTAATAACAGTATTATTGTCACGATGCCCAAACGGGTTTCAAAATAAAATTTTTATGTTGACTATTATTTTGAGTATATTATTGGCCTTTACGTGGAATGCTCAGCCTAAGAAAGGCACCTCTTCATCTGAAGACAAAGGCATCAAGACCGAGCGATTTAATGTGATAGACATATCCAACGACAGCATCATGCAAGCCATATTGACAGATGCCTTGAAGAATGTAGACCAAAGTGATAATGTACCCTATTTTCTTCTTGGATATGGGAAACTCAATAATGGAACTCTTATAAACTTTTCAGAATATAATGATTCGGTACTGAATTACAATATGTATCCTTATAGTATCATATTGTTCGATGGATATAAAGTGCTTGTTAGTGGAGATCTATCCTACAAAATAAAAGGTATCAAAACTGAAAACACCACGTATATACCCAAAAGAACAAGTAGGCAACCCACGGATGTAATGCCGGTCGTCAAATCATATTACTTCATAATGGACGATATTTACGCCAGGTTCAGCCCAACGGAAGGTTGGATATGGTCAGATGGAAAGCCCGACGAATGAAATATTTCAATCACATAATTAACAACGGCTACAACTGGCTGACGCCCGCCCCTACTCCGCCAAAAATCCTACGAATATAATTGATCCTACTGGAATGGAGTACAATTTTACAGGTGGAACAGATGACGGTTATAAATATGAAAGATTTTGTTAAAATTTTGATATCAGTAACTGCTGTTGTTACTTTTACATGCTTTCTATCGGGGTGTGTACGTTTTCATACCGGCAGTGCAGCCGATTATGAGAATTTCACCTGTCATAATAAAAAATTGATGGATTTCTATCTTTCAAAAGAGTTTGACAAAAACCTTATAGACAAGAAATTCAAGGCATCTAAAAATGATCAGCAAATTATCAATAACCGTTATGCCACATATTATAGATTTCTAAGTATTGTTTCAGGTTTAGTATATGGCGCAAAACGAAACGTTCAATGGCATGTAACACGTTAAAGCACTGAAGCGTTGTCGATTGACGGGCGTTTTATGGGGCTAATTGTCGCGCCGAAAAGTTTACATGGCTTTACATTTGGTTAACATTTGGGCGCAAGAAGTTTACACGCAAGTTATACTAATGTGCTGATAGGTTTGCATTTGGTTTATATGGAGCTATGAAAAAGGAGTATTTAGGCGTAAAGGTTTGATAGTATCTATGCTTGTGCGTTTCGCGTTATAACTATGTTTGAATGGTCTTCGCAGACAATTCAAAATGTAACATTAAAAAATTAACAATTCAAGGGAGATGTAACACGTTTTGACCGTGTTTTTCATAGTTTAACAATTAATAACTTGCTTAGAATCAACTATCTGAGTGATTTCTAACGTTTCGTTTTGTGTTAAAATGTAACGTAGGTATTCATATAGGGTTACATTTAACACTTACATAGGCCGATTTAACACTTAGCGCGATTGTCCTTTTTCGGAACTGCGGTTAATAGTTCGATGGCCTGTGACACTCGTTGTGTTCGGTCGCTTTTCGGCTCAAATATAGCTAATGTCTCATGGATTGAGGTTAGGCGTTGTAAGACGTCTTCTATGTCGTATCCATTACTCCGCAACTCCATATAGCACATGAAATATTGTTTTATTTCCGGGCGATTCTCAAAACGGTTAATTGTCATTCGAGACACACCGAAAAATGCCGCCAAATCTTTTTTGCGAGTTATACCCATGCGATAATAGGCTGTGACATAGTTTTCAATAGTCAACGATAGAAAATTGCCAGGTTCTATTGGTTTGGCCGTACGCTTAGTTTCTGACAAAACCTTTTTGACATACGGAACGGTAGTGTCAACACTTTGTGCGACCTCATACACATTCAAAAACTCTGATAGGTGGATTATGCGCTCTTTTTTCGTCATTTTTTTCTGGGAGGGGTAAACATGGCGGCTAATGGTATAAATCCGCCCGGAGGTGAGACGTTGCACCGGGCGGATTTTCAAGATAAGAGATTATCGTTATTTGTCGATTACACGGGTTTTCGCGCCCTTTACGTTGTCCATGCTGTCGAGGGCTTCGATGACTTGTTGCAAGGAGAAGAAAGCTTCTGCCAAATTACCCCCGGCGCAGATGTTTTCATTGAATACGGACTGTGCTGCATAGAAGTAGATGATTTGGAGTTGACGGCGCACTTCGCCGGGCGTGTTCTCGCTGACAAGAATAGTCAGCAACTCATCGAAGTTGTAGCGCGATGCGCGTTGTGCAAGGCTCTCATTCGGATTGTACATAACATGTAATTTTTAGGAAGTTAAATAAAAAGCGACCCTTAGGTGTCCTACGCTATTACATGTAAAGCGCCGGGGCGTTTCCGCGCTCCGCACCATAGGCCGCAAATATCTTTGGGGATTTTGTTTAAAGTGGTTCATACATGTAATTTTTAGGATACGCAAATTTAATACTTTCTTTTGACATACCAAAATTTCAAGCGCAAAAAATAATGGGTGTAAAAGCATTTCACACAAAAGCGTGCAATCAATGCACACTTCTATGCAATGGTTGCACACTTTTTTTGAGAGTGGGGTTATAATTGATAACTTTGCGCCACAACACATTAAACCCGAAAGAATGGCACAAAACACATTCATAGTCTCCGATGAGACATTAAACTGCTATGGTTGCATAGTCCTTACCGCCGGAATAAACACGGCGCGGTTCGACCGCAACCCGATAATGTACTACATGCACGATCGCGACAAGGGCGTTATAGGCCGATGGGAGAACGTCCGCAAGGATGGATCCAGACTGTTGGCCGATGCTGTCTTTGATGACGGATCCGAGTTGGGTGCAAAGGTAAAGCACCAAGTTGAAAGCGGCTTTTTACGCACCGCGTCCGTAGGGCTTGAAAACGTAAGGCAAGAGGAAATAAACGGCGTTAAAACGATAGTGGAATGCGATTTGTATGAGATTTCAATCGTTGACGTTCCAGCCAATGAGAACGCTGTTAAGCTCTACGCTAAAGGCCGGAAGCCTATAACGCTGCTGTCTCAACTGTCAACGCCAAAGAATGAAAGCGGCAAGAATTCGCAAACATTGCGCGTCCGACTGATTGACATTTTGGGACTGCCCGAAAATGCCACCGACAACAATATACTTTCAACGGTCAAGGAACTGATGAAAGAGCCGTCGGCCGTTGAAAAAGAGGTCGACGAGGCGGTCAAAAATGGATTGGTTTCCGACAATGACCGACAAAGTTTCATGGCTATGGCACAAGCCAATATCAAGGCGTTCCGCGCTTACTGCAATGGCCGCAGGGATACGCAAAAGGCTGAGATTGAAACGCTGCTCAATCAAAATATAAACAAGGTAATTCCGCAGGAGCAAGCCGCGTTCAGGCGAGTGGGTGAGCGCATGGGCGTGGACGTGCTGCGCGGCATACTTGAAGCGATGCACGGCCCTGTAAAACTCACCCATGTACTCGCGTTGCCGCATGACAGAAGCCAGTGGGGGCTTGATGAATACCGCAAGTTTGCCCCGGAAGAACTGCGCGACAACCCCGGACTATACAAGCGGCTTGTGGCAGAATCCGCCGGGCATTCCCCGGCGGTCAGGGATTTGTCCTATTACCGTAAGCATGACCCTGATTATCTTGCAACACACCCCGATTTTTACCGACAACTTATTGAAAACGAACAAAAACGCAAATAACAACTATGGCACTGAACAAAGAAGTATGGTTAAACCAAATACGCGAGGGATTCTACCCCGATGACAGCTTTTTGCAGAAGCTTACCAACTATGACGCATTTGTCGAAAACGACAAAATACACATTGCGTCCGCAGGCATTGACCCCAAAGTGTTGATCAACAACACCACATATCCCATTGCGGTAGTCGGGCGCGATGATGAGGATTGCGAAATCGAACTTGATAAGTTCGAGACTGAAAACACAATCGTGCGCCGCCCGGATGCGATTGAATACAGCTACGACAAACTTGAAAGCGTTATCCGTCAACACCGAAGCACGTTGCGCAAGGCCGTGACCATGAAAGCGACACACGCAATCGCGCCGCAGGCCGACACGTTCGACACGCCGCTTGTAACAACTTCGGGCGCAAATGCAAATGGCCGACTACGCCTAACATTCGCCGATATTCTCGCGCTCAAGGAGCGTTTCGATGATGCCGACATACCGCAAGACCGCCGTTATCTGGTGTTGCACCCGAAACACGTATCAGACCTACTGCTTGAGGATATGAAACTGTTTAAAGACCTCACCAACATTGTCAGTGGCGAACCGCTCAAATTTGCTGGATTCGGTTGCTTCTCATGTTCCACGATGCCGACATATACGACCGATGGCGGTGCGTTGTCAAAAGTGGCGTATGGGGAAGATCCGACAACCGCTTTTGCGAGTGTGGCATTCTATGCTGATGAGGTGTTCAAGGCCGATGGCGAAATCTACATGTACGCAACCTATGATGACCCCAAGGAACGCGCCACAATCGTGGGCTTTGACAAGCGTTCTATCGTGCTGCCCATCCGTGGCAAAGGTATAGGCTCAATCGTCAGCAAGAACGCCTAAAAAACGCACCTATGGCTAAACACAAGATAAAGGCATATTCGTATTCCCGGCGCGTTGAGGAAGTGAACGCGATATATGACTATTACGCCCGGCAAGGGATGAGCAACCGCGAGATATGGCGGCAGTACATCTATCCGCGCTTTGCCATTGCCGAACGTACATATTACAACTACCTCAAAAAAAGTGGTTGTACAATTAAAAATAATTGATTAACTTTGCATCGTAAGACCTCCGAAAAGGCGCGATAACTTCAAGCCGTGAGGCGTGCGCTGGGAATGGTTACTTGGCGTAACAAGCCTAACTGCCGCCCGGCGTATTATTTGACAAATACCATTGCATTCCAAGTGGGTTTAGAACAATGTCGGTGCAATGTCTCAAAACGATTCCGTAGCTAATGACTACCGATTCGTAGTCCACGGAGGCTGGCCGATTTGGTCAGCCTCCGTTTTTATAGCTTAGCTCCAAATGAAAATTGGTCAAAAAGTCGTATTTTTAATATTTGGAGCAGTGTAAGAATGACCGTTCGAACGTGATTTTAACATAACGTTTCGTTTTATTTAACATTTCCAAAATTTGTAACTCATTGATAGTCAGAGTTACTTTTTTTACTGATACCGTTTTGTTCACTTGGAACGTGACATCTTGAAATTAGTATGTATTGCGTTGATAATTTGCAACTTAAATAACTGTATTGGTGTTACCTTTTTGACTTAGTGAAAAAGGTAACTTTCGAACGTTTCGTTTTGTGGATTATATTAGAATCACCATTTAACTATGAGCCTAAATATATTCTCAATGGTTCTTACGAGCTATCTCACGATTACCGGAATATAAAGCTTATTAATTGGTATGAAAACAATATCGACTCTATCAGTTGCGAATTGTTTAATGAATATTATCAGATAGAAACCGGTTTTATAAATGTTCCATGTATCACTGAGTTAGACGATCTTGAGAAACAAATAGAAAGTTATGGCGACTCCATCTTTGGAAGATTACGCGATTTCAAGATCAAGCATTCCCCTTTGATCTGTATCGGAGACACCTCTGTTTTACGAGAAGGACATTTTAGTAAAGATACAATAAGATTAAAAGAGATTGAACTTGTAGACAACAATATCCTCAACAAACTCTTAGACAGTGTCATGATATCGGATAGAAGGAATCCTCACAAGAGGAGTTTATATTCAGCGGATATCAGAAGTTGCAATAACCGGCAATTAGTGAGAATTGTAGAATATGGTGAAGTGAAGCAAGCGTTGCTATATTCAGAAAATGGATATTATGGCTACATTTTGGTTAGAGACATACCTGTGGTTATTTCCTTAGATAAATCTATCAAATACAGTTGCCTCAATCAAGGTAAGAGTAGGTCTTTCGAAATATTATCTAAGGAGTATCCTTTTTCAGAATGTCTCAATAGCAAACATTGGTTTATCATGTCAGACACTGATTTCACCAAGATTGATGCGCAAACGGGTATAGACACCTGGAATGATATTATTTTACAATCTGAATAAACGCATAAGATTCGTAATTCGACCACTTTATGCTGTGGCAATATTGGTAAAACTACCTATAAAATGTATCAACCATAAACATGATAATTATGATAAATTTGTTAGTAACTGCATTGATGTGCCTCTTGTCGTCACTGGCAACTATTCCTGATGAACCGGTCATGACAAGCTTTGAGATAGTTCCCCTGACGTTACCTCAGGTAGACTTATCAAGAAACCCCATTACCTATAAACTCGTAAACAAAATAATCGAAAACAGGGATTCCACGGAAACAATAGGATACTATGCACTCGATATCAAAAATTATAGAAACGGATATTTAGTACGAATAACTCAACATTCGGACTCCCGGCTATTTTATTATAAGGGTTATGACGGATATTTTGTAAAGGATAATGTTCCTGTTATTATAGATGTTACAGGATCATTTAAACTGTATTATCACAGGCCTAAAACATTCAGGGAATTCAAAATGAAGGGAGAATTTTTTCCACCGACAGTATATGACCCTAAAGAATGGTGGTTTTATATATCCAATGGTAAATACAAGGAACTTGACGACTGGACAGGTATGGAGATGTGGAACGGTATTTATAAAGGAAAGATGTAAGCGATAAGTCATGTTATGCTTTTCCTCCGGATATTCAGTAATAGTCTACAACAATTAAGATTCCTTTTTTACCCCCCCCCTTCGGAGAGCCGACATCATGGGGTGACAACGAAACGTTGTCGTTCATGGATCTTTATATCTATGAAACAATGGATATCTGCGACCCTTCGCTGAGCGAATTGAGAATCAATATCACGAGTCTGCATGAAGACGTTTTCAACAAGTGGATTGTGAAGGATGATATCGTTGTCAAGACCGATAAAGGTTTGTTCTGGCGAGGGCGGCATTTCATATCTGAAAACGGACTCAGGTAGACATTAATATTTGGTGGTTTCGGAAAAATGGCTTATCTTTGCACTATTATTCATTGCGCAGGCGATGGCTGATGTCGTGGCCTCAAAACTTAAACTACTATCTGACATGAGAAACGGTAAGATATTCCTTGCATCACTCGCCCTGGCATCAGGTCTGGCGGCAAGTGCTGCAACCAACAATCTTGTGGTGAAGACCAACAAGATCGGTGCTCCCATCTCCCCCACCATGTATGGTATCTTTTTCGAAGATATCAACTATGCTGCCGATGGCGGTCTGTATGCGGAACTCATCAAAAACCGCTCCTTCGAATTCCCGCAGACTTTCATGGGCTGGAACATTTTTGGCAATGTAAAGGTGCTCGACGACGGTCCGTTTGACAAGAATCCCCATTACGTGCGACTTGGAAATCCCGGACATGCCCACAAACACACAGGCCTTGAAAACGAAGGTTTCTTCGGAATAGGCGTTGAGAAAGACAAAGAATATCGTTTCTCGGTATGGGCCCGCACTCCCGACGGCGGCAAAGCCAAGATTCGTGTAGAACTCACCGACCCCGACACCATGGGCGACAAACAGGCCTTCACCAAACAAGACCTCGAGATAGAAGGAAAAGAGTGGAAGAAATATACCCTGACCCTCAAAGCAGGCAAAACGGAGCCTAAGGCTCATCTGCGCATCTTCCTCGTAAAGCCGGAAGGCACTGTAGACCTCGAACATGTATCGCTCTTCCCCGTCGACACCTGGAACGGACATGAAAACGGCATGCGCAAGGACCTCGCGCAAAAGCTCGCCGACCTCAAGCCGGGTGTGTTCCGTTTCCCGGGCGGATGTATCGTGGAAGGCACCGACCTTGCCACTCGCTACCAGTGGAAAAACACCGTCGGACCCGTAGAAAACCGTCCGCTCAACGAGAACCGTTGGCACTATACCTTCCCCAACCGTTTCTATCCCGACTATTTCCAGAGCTACGGCCTCGGCTTCTACGAATATTTCCTTCTCAGCGAGGAAATCGGCAGCGAACCATTGCCGATCCTTAACGTGGGCCTTTCGTGCCAGTATCAGAACAACAAACACGATGCACATGCCTGGGGCGAGGAGCTTCAGCAGTATATCGACGACGCCCTCGACCTGGTGGAATTCGCCAACGGACCTGTAGATTCCGAATGGGGAAAGGTAAGGGCTGAAATGGGCCATCCCGAACCGTTCAATCTCAAATATATGGGCATAGGCAATGAGCAGTGGGGTGAAGAATATGTAGAGCACCTCAAGCCCTTCATCGAGGCAATGAGGAAGGCTCATCCCGAGATAAAGATCGTAGGCTCGTCAGGTCCCGACTCGGAAGGCGACAAATTCGACTATCTCTGGCCCAAAATGAGAGAGCTCAAGGCTGATCTCGTGGACGAACATTTCTATCGTCCGGAATCCTGGTTCCTTGCCCAGGGTCGCCGCTACGACAACTACGACCGCAAGGGTCCGAAGGTGTTTGCCGGCGAATATGCCTGCCACGGCAAAGGAAAGAAATGGAACCATTTCAATGCAGCCCTGCTTGAATCGGCATTCATGACCGGACTCGAAAGAAACGCCGATATTGTGGAGATGGCCACCTACGCTCCTCTCTTCGCCCACGTCGAAGGATGGCAATGGCGTCCCGACATGATATGGTACGATAACCTCGAGAGTTTCCCGACCTCAAGCTACTACGTGCAGCAACTCTATTGCAACAATGCGGGCACCAACGTGCTGCCGCTCACCATGGACGGAAAGACCATCGCCGGCGATGAAGATCAGAACGGCCTCTTCGCAAGCGCTGTGATCGACAAGAACAACAACACTTACATTGTGAAAGTGGCAAATGTGGGCGACCAGCCGCAGGATCTCAACATCACATTCGACGGCATGAAGAAAAAAGCCTCCATACTCGGCGGCAAGGTCGTTACCCTTCATTCTGATGTGGAAACTGCAGAAAACAGCCTTGAGAATCCCTCGCTCATCGCTCCGAAGGAATCTGCGATTGAGGTCTCAGGAAAGGAATACTCAACCACCATCGGCCCCAAAACGTTTGCAGTCTACACGTTTAATTTCTAAATCAATCCGGCATACCGTGAAGGGAATTGCCGGCAAGCATTATCGACACGACAAAACTTATAATAAACAAAACATTCAATCATGACTCAATTCAATGACCAGGAAGCACGCGAACTGATTGAAAGCGGCAAACCTGTAGTGATCGATTTCTGGGCTACATGGTGCGGTCCTTGCATCAAGCTCGGCCCTGTAGTAGAAGAACTCGCTGAAAAATATGGCGACAAGGTGACTATCGGCAAACTCAACATCGACGACAACGATGAAGTAGCATCCGAAAACAGAGTGCGCAACATCCCCACCGTCCTCTTCTTCAAAGACGGCGAGGTGAAAGAGCGTTCGGTAGGTTTGGTGAAACTCGCTGACCTCGAGGCAAAACTTCAGGCTATTCTCTGATAAGCCATCGACGGCCGACAACTTAGTCGACACGCAACATAAAGGGGACACGCTCATGCGTGCCCCCTCTTTGTTTTCCATCGCCTTATGATGGCGCTATTCCGAAAGGACCTTGTATTTCACGGCCATCGACTCGAGCTTGTCGATTACATTCTTGTCGAGAGGTATCTTCTTGCGGCTATGTACCTTTATTGCCTGGCGACGCTCCTGGTCGTAAAGACTCAGGTAGAGGTCGCCGATTCTTGACTCCGGAGTCACCTGCAAAGAAGCGATGTAATCAAACATTTCCTTGTCTTCGACATTACGGTCGACATATATCAGCAGCCCGTTGGCCACTGTGCCCTTGATGCTGTCGAGCGATGCCACCTCGGTCACCTTCAGTTCAGGATCTACGGGATTGAACATCTTGCCCTGCACTTTTCCTTTGATAAACACGGCTTTGCCCGGCTGGAACCTTGTGAAAATCGTTTCGTAGTCGCGGCCGAAAAACGCAAACTCATATTTGCCCGTAAAGTCTTCGATAGTGACTTTCCCGAAAGGTTTGCCTTTCTTGGTGGTGCGCGTGATACACTCCGTCACCATGCCGCCCATCGTGATATCGGCACCCATCACAGTCTTTTCGTCCACATTCTCGCAGTTGGCATTGCAACCGTAGGTGAGTTCCATATAATAGTCGTCGAGCGGGTGGGCGCTGAGATAGATCAGCACAAGTTTCTTCTCCTCCTCGAGCAGACGCAGTTTGTCCCAGGGAGTGAACTCCGGATAAGGCGGACGGTTGGTCTCGATAGTCTCGAAATCACCGAAAAGCGACAGCTGCAGCGAGTTCTTGTCGTTCTGATAAGTCTGACCATACTTCACGAGCATGTCGGCATACGTGGTGTCAAACATCGGATGAAGCATCATCTCCCGCTTGATGCCGAAGCTGTCGAAAGCACCGGCAAGCGCCAGCGACTCTATGGCCGCACGGTTGCATCCCGAAAGGTTTACCCTTTCCACAAAGTCGTAGATATCCTTATAAGGTCCGTTTGCCTCGCGCTCACTGATAATGGCGGCCACAGCGTTCTGCCCTACCCCCTTGATGGCGCCGAGTCCGAATCGGATCACACCATCTTTCGACACGCCGAATTTATCTACCGACTCATTGATATCCGGACCCATAACGGTCAGGCCCATCCTTATGCACTCGTCCATGATCACCTTCAGTTTGTCGGCGGCACCGAGATTGCGGCTGAGCACGCCTGCCATATATTCGGCCGGGAAGTTGGCCTTGAGATATCCGGTCTGATATGCCACCCAGCTGTAGCAAGTGGCATGGCTCTTGTTGAAGGCATATGAGGCGAATTTCTCCCAGTCGGCCCATATCTTTTCGAGCACTTCAGCCTTGTGACCGTTTTTCTGGCCTTCGTCCATGAACTTCACCTTCAGCTTCTGCATCTTGTCAATCTGCTTCTTACCCATGGCTTTGCGGAGCATGTCGCTCTCGCCGCGGGTGAAGTTGGATAGAAGTCGCGACAGAAGCATCACCTGTTCCTGATACACGGTCACCCCGTATGTCTCCTTCAGGTATTTCTCCATGATGGGGATGTCATATTCTATCGCTTCCTGTCCATGCTTTCGGGCAATGAACGACGGGATATAGTCCATAGGTCCCGGACGATAGAGGGCGTTCATCGCTATCAGGTCCTCGAATTTCGAAGGCTGAAGCTGACGCAGATATGTTCGCATACCCGGCGATTCAAACTGGAATGTGGAAGTGGTGCGTCCATCGCAATAAAGCTTGAACGTCGCTGGATCGTCGAGAGGAATATGGTCGATATCGAGGTCTATTCCCTTTGAATTCTTTATGTTGGCAAGCGTTTCCTTTATGATTGAGAGCGTCTTCAATCCGAGGAAGTCCATCTTGATCAGGCCCGTATCCTCAATGATGCTTCCTTCATACTGGGTAGTGATCTGCTTTGTGCCGTCGGCATCGGTAGCCATCGACACTGGTACCCAGTCGGATATCTCATCGCGGCAGATGATCACGCCGCAGGCGTGGATACCGGTGCCACGGATGTTGCCTTCGAGCTGGGTGGCATATTTGATTGTGTCGCGGATCACTTCGTTGGGATTATGGCTCTCCGCTTCGAATTCCGGCACATACTTCAACACATTTTTCAGATTGATCTTCGGCGCCTTGCCATTCACCTCCGGCAACCGGTCGGGAACAAGTTTCACGAGGCGGTTGGATTCCGGCACCGAGACATCGAGCACCCTCGCCACATCCTTGATAGCGCTTTTGGTGGCCATGGTCTGGAACGTGATGATATGGGCCACTTTTTCCGCGCCATATTTCTCTGTCACATATTTCAGCACTTCATAGCGTCCGTCGTCGTCGAAATCGACGTCGATATCGGGGAGGGAGATACGGTCGGGATTAAGGAAACGTTCGAAAAGCAGATCATACTTGATGGGGTCCACCCGCGTGATGCCCAGACAATACGCAGCCGCCGAACCGGCTGCCGAGCCACGTCCGGGACCAATGCTGACACCGAGTTTGTTGCGCCCCGTGTTGATGAAGTCCTGCACAATAAGGAAGTAGCCCGGGAAACCCATGGTCTTCATTATATAGAGCTCAAACTTCAGGCGCTCCGCCACTTCTTCAGGCAATGGATCGCCATAGATTTTCCTCGCTCCTTCCATCGTCAGTTTATTCAGATAGTCGGCCTCGAACTTGATGCGGTAAAGTTTGTCGTAGCCTCCCAGCCGGGCTATCTTCTTCTCCCCTTCCTCGCGAGAGAGAACCACGTTGCCGTTTTCATCCTGAGTGAATTCATCGTAAAGTTCCTCCGTTGTGATGCGGCTCCTGTACTCCTCTTCTGTTCCGAACTCCTTGGGAATCTCGAAAAACGGCATGATCGGTGAATGGTCGATGCTGTACGGTTCTACCTTGTCAAAAACCTCCATCGTGTTCTCGAGGGCTTCCGGCACGTCGCTGAAGATGGCTGCCATCTCCTCGGGCGATTTCAGCCATTCCTGTTTGGTGTAGTGCAGACGGTCGTCGTTGAATTTCTTCTGCATCGACACGCATATAAGCCTGTCGTGGGCTTCGGCATCATCTTCGTAGGTGAAATGCACGTCGTTGGTAGCCACGAGCTTTATTCCATACTTCTTCGAGAATTCCATCAATACAGGATTCACTTTCTCCTGCTCGGTATATACGCCCCGGTTTGAGTTAGGCTTGTCGGTGCGGTGGCGCTGGAGCTCCAGATAATAGTCGTCGCCAAACGTGTCCTTATACCATTTCACCCTCTCCTCGGCAGCCTTGAGGTCTTCCTGAAGGATAAACTGCGGCACCTCGCCGCCAAGGCATGCGCTGCATATTATCAGCCCTTCCTTGTGTTCGGCAAGCTCGAAGCGGTCGGTTCGTGGTTTGAAATACATGCCGTCGGTCCATGATTTGCTCACCAGTTTTATCAGGTTCTTATAACCCTTCAGGTTTTTGGCCAATACTATAAGGTGATAACCGCGGTCTTCCTTGTCGCCGCGGTCGGTCAATCTGTTTTTCGCCACATACATCTCGCATCCGATGATGAGCTTGAATTTCTCCTCGTCGGGCAGCCCTGAGTTCTTTTTGTTGACATAGTTCCACATTTCCTTGATGCCGAACATATTGCCATGGTCGGTGAGGGCGATGCCCCTCATACCGAGCTCGATGCTTCTGTCGACAAGTTCCTGGATGGAAGCCTTCCCGTCGAGAAGACTATATTGAGAGTGTACGTGTAGATGCGTGAATTGTGGCATGATCTGATTCGTAATGATTAAATGGGTGTTCACTCCTCGACGCGGCCATAGCCACGGAAAGTGCGCACATAATAAGGTTGGGTGACGTCGGAAATCACTACCCCTTTCGATGCTGAGGCGTGAATGAAATTTCTGTCGTCGAGCATGATGCCGACGTGCGATATCTTGTCTTCGCTTTTTCCTGTGGCGAAAAACACAAGGTCGCCAATCTTGACATCCTTCTGCTTTATGCTTTTGCAAAACTCCGCCTGCTTGGCACTGTTGCGCGGCAACTTGATACCGGCTATTTTCTCATAGACCTTGAGCACCATGCCTGAGCAATCTGTGGCCACGCCCTTGTCGGCGCGCGAATAGGCGTAAGGTGTGCCAAGCCATGTGTAGGCCTCGTCGACAATCTGCTGTCCCCAACGGGTGGCTTCAATCTTCTTGTGGCGGTTTTTCCGCCCTTTGTCGAAGTCGGCGCTGATGTGCGGCTTGCCGCCGCCGGACGACTTCTTCGACGTGTGGCACGACGTCAGGACCGGACCGGACAGCAATATCGCCATGATTATGGAAAGCAAACGGATTTTCTCTTTCATGACGCAAATTTACTCAATCTAAAGATTTTTTCAAAGTATTTTAATACTTTTTTCAATTCCATTCGGCTAATATTAAATATAATTAAAAACATGACTGATTTTTACCATTGGCTTCCTATTTGTTGTTAATTGTATGTGAACAACTTTTTGTGAAATATCCATTTCATTGAATAATAACGATAACTATCATATACTACACATGAAAGCAAAGTATCTTGTAGCAACGGCCGCGGCCGGACTGATGATTCCAGCTGCCGCCATGGTGTTTTCCAACACCGGACAATCACAGACACCGCAACCGGAATTCCTCAACATCTCCAATGTGCCGGGTACTGAAACCGACTTCACCAAGGCTGCCGAAAGCACTGTCAATTCAGTAGTGTGCATAAAGAGCTATGTCAACCGCAACCAGCAGTACGGTGGCAACCAGGGATACTACGACCCGTTCGGAATGTTTGATTTCTTCTTCGGTCCGCAGCAGCCTCGCCAGCAGCAGCCCCAGCAGAAGAAAAGCGAACCCGTGCAGAGCGGTCTCGGATCAGGCGTGATACTCAGCGAAGACGGTTATATCGTCACCAACAACCACGTGATTGACGGAGCCGACAAACTGGAGGTGCTTCTCAACGATAATTCTACATACGAGGCTCGCATCATCGGCACTGATGAATCGACCGACCTCGCTCTCATCAAGATAGATGCGAAAGGACTGCATGCCATCAAGATCGGCAACTCCGAAAACCTCCGCCTCGGCGAATGGGTGCTCGCTGTCGGAAACCCCTTCGGGTTCAACTCCACAGTGACAGCCGGAATCGTCAGCGCTAAGGCACGTAGCCTCGGAGCCGACTCCCACAAACGAAGCAAGATTGGCATTGAGGCTTTCATCCAGACTGATGCCGCCCTCAACCCGGGCAATTCAGGTGGTGCGCTTGTGAATCTTAACGGCGAACTCGTAGGTATCAACGCCGCCATCTATTCCAATACGGGAAGCTACACAGGTTTCTCGTTCGCGATTCCTACATCTATCGCGGCCAAGGTCATAGCCGACCTCAGGGAATATGGCACGGTGCAGCGTGCGGTTCTCGGCATTCAGGTGCTTGAACTCACTCCGGAAGTTGCCAAAGAGAAAGGCATCACCGCCACCAAATCCGGAGTTTATGTGGCTGGCGTTTCCGACCGCAGCACCGCGAAAGAACTTGAACTGCAGGAAGGCGACGTGATTGTGGCAATAAACGGTGCGGAGATCAAAAGTCTGCCCGAACTCCACGAGCAGCTTGCCAAATATTATCCCGGCAACGAAATCAGCGTGACCTACTACCGCGACAACAAGAAAATCACCAAAAAGGCTACATTGCGCAACACTCAGGGCGATGTCAACATCACCAAGAAGGGTGATTTCTCCGAAATTGGCTGCGCGTTCATGAAGATGAACAAGGAGTCGCTTGCCAAACTGGGCGTAAGCAACGGCGTGAAAGTCACCGGCCTCAAGTCAGGTCCTTTCAGAAACGCCGGTGTGAAGGATGGCTTCGTGATTATCGAGATCAACGACCGCCCCGTAAGATCGAGCGAGGATGTGGAGGCAATCTACAACCAGATAATGCGCGATGACAACAACGAAGACAAAGTCATGATTCTCAAGGGCATTTATCCCACAGGGAAGAAAGGCTACTATGCGGTGAATCTCGCGGAATAAACAATATAATTGTTAAATACGTTAAAGAGCGCGCCGGACTGAAACCCGACGCGCTCTTTTTATGTTGTATGTTTATACGTGCCGATGTCATAAATTTTTAACAAAACCGAATTATCGGGCAAATCCGGCAACATATTGGATTATATGCCCGTTTCAACTAAAAATAATTTAAAAATTTGTGTTAATTTCGGTCTGCGACTTGTATATGATAAAAAAATTTATTAACTTTGCAATAATTTGTGTAAACTAAGATATGAGACAATTAAAGATAACGAAATCAATCACCAATCGCGAAAGCGCATCGCTCGACAAATACCTGCAGGAAATCGGTCGGGAGGAGCTCATTTCCGTTGCTGAAGAAGTGGAATTGGCGCAGCGCATCAAGAAAGGTGACCAAGCAGCCCTCGAGAAACTCACCAAGGCCAATCTGCGCTTTGTGGTTTCGGTGGCAAAGCAGTATCAGAACCAGGGACTGAGTCTCCCCGACCTGATCGACGAAGGAAACCTCGGATTAATACGCGCGGCTCAGAAGTTTGATGAGACCAGAGGTTTCAAGTTTATATCTTACGCTGTATGGTGGATTCGCCAGTCGATTCTCCAGGCTCTTGCCGAACAGAGCCGTATAGTAAGGTTGCCTCTCAATCAGGTTGGTTCGCTCAACAAAATCAGCAAGGAGCTGTCGAAATTCGAGCAGGAAAACGAACGCCGCCCCTCTCCCGAGGAATTGGCCGAGCGTCTTGACATCCCTGTCGACAAAATCTCCGACACTCTCAAGGTAAGCGGCCGTCACATCTCGGTGGATGCTCCTTTTGTGGAAGGTGAAGACAATTCCCTTCTCGATGTGCTTCCCAACGACGACAGCCCCAGCGCCGATGCCTCCCTCACTCAGGAATCACTCTCTAAAGAAGTAGACCGCGCTCTGCGTCAGCTCTGCGACCGCGAGAGGGAAATCATCAAGATGTTCTTCGGCATTGGCTGCCAGGAAATGACACTTGAGGAAATCGGCGATAAATTCGACCTCACTCGCGAACGCGTGCGCCAGATCAAGGAAAAGGCTATACGCCGCCTGAAAGGCCAGAAAAGCAAACTCCTCAAGAGCTACCTCGGCGAGTAAGGCGTTCGCAACCGGACATTACGTCTCGAAGGCTACATACGCTCATTAAGATATCAGCAGCACAAACATAATAAAAGGCGACAGATTTCTCTGCCGCCTTTTTTCTATATTGTCTTATTTTCGATCTCGTCCGAACCGCTTCACTTTATTCCGTCGCGGTGGAGAAGAGCATCGATAGTGGGCTTCTTGCCACGGAATTCGATGTAGAGTTCCATGGGATCGACTGTGCCGCCGGCTTCCAACATCTTGTGGAATTTGTCGGCAGTGGCCTTGTCGAAGATTCCGTTTTCCTGGAAAGCGGCGAAAGCATCTGCATCGAGCATTTCCGCCCATTTATAGCCATAATAACCTGCTGCATATCCGCCGGAGAAGATATGGCCGAACTGCGGCGAGATGAGGCAACCGTCGACAGCATCAAACACCTTCACAGGTTCGAGAGCCTTAGCTTCAAACGCAGCGATATCCTGCGAAGCCCTGAGCGGGGTCTCTATGGTGTGGTATGCCATGTCGAGGAAACCGAATCCGAGCTGGCGCATGCAAGCGTAGGCGGCTGCATATTGCGAGGCGTTTACAAACTTGTCGATGAGCTCCTTCGGCATTTTCTTGCCTGTCTTGTAATGCTTGGCGAATGTGTCGAGATATTTCTGCTCAGTGAGATAGTTTTCATTAAACTGCGAGAAAAGCTCTACAAAGTCGTGATAAACATTCGTTCCGCTCAGGCTTGCATATTTTGCCTGCGCGCTCAGTCCGTGAAGGGCATGTCCGAATTCGTGCAGGAACGTCTCCACCTCGTAGGGGTTGAGGAGCACCGGTTCATTTCCCACCGGTTTTGAGAAATTCATCACTATCGACACAATGGGAACGCTGCGGTTGCCTTCATCGTCTTTTGTCTCAGTGTTGAATTCCGTCATCCATGCTCCGGATCCTTTGCCGGGACGATAATAGAAATCGGTATAGATCACGCCGAGGATCTTGCCTGTCTTATCATATACTTCAAATGCTTCCGCATCCGGATGATAGGAAGGAATATCTTTATTTCTCTTGAATTTGTAGCCGTAAAGTTTGGTAGCCAGTCCGAATACTCCGTCTATAGTGTTGTTGAGTTCGAAATAAGGCTTCATGTCCTCATCGTTGAAGGCATACTTCTCATTTTTGAGTTTATCGGCCCAGTAAGAGTAATCCCAAGGCTTCAGGACGAAATCGTTGCCCTGTGTCTGACGTGCGAAGTTCTGGATCTCCTCTATTTCTTTTCTCATCGGATCGCTGTAGGCCGAATCAAGACTTCCGAGAAATTCCATCACTGCCTCGGGAGTAGCCACCATTGTATTGGAAAGTTGATACTCCGCAAAATTCTTGTGTCCGAGCAGACGAGCTATTTCCAGACGCACATTCGCGATATCTTTCAGTATCTCGATATTGGAGAATTGACCTTCAGTGTTGCGCGAATTGTAAAGACGATACAGTTTCTCGCGGAGCTCGCGATTATCGGCATACTTCATGAAGGGGCTATAGGAAGGTGCGAACACGGTGAAGAGATACAGACCTTCATCATTGCTTTTTCCTTCTTCGGCAAGCGCGGCATCGGCTTCCGCTTTGGCGGCTACCTTGATCGACTCGGGCAGACCGGCTGTCTGGGCCTCGGTCACCCACATGCGGCGCGCCTTGTCTTTCATGCCATTTGTGACGTTCTGCGAGAATTTAAGCGTGAGGTCACTGAGTTCAGATGTCAGCGCACGGTATTTCTCACGGTCGGCACCGCTCAGGTTGGCGCCATTGTTGGCAAATGACTTGTATGTTTCCGAAATCAGGCGCTTGTCTTCGGGAGTGAGGCCTTCTTCCTTGTCGCGGTTTTCGTATACCTGGCGTATGCGGTCGAAAAGACGCTCGTTGAGAAGAAGGTTGGCTTCATGCTCAGAAAGAAGCGGAGTGACATTCTGCATGGCGTTCTGGTATGCCTCGTCGCCACACGCTCCCTCAAGATTCGACAAGGCAAGAATTGCCCTGTTGAGTTCCCAGCTGCTGCGGTCGAAGGCGACGATAGTGTTCTCAAACGTCGGGATTGAGCGCTGGTTGACTATCGCGTCTATTGCCTTGTTCTGATACTCGATACCCTCTTTCACCGCTGCTTCGAGATCGGATGCAGTGATTTTGCTGAAGGGCAATACGTTGTAGGGAAGACCCGACGGGGCAAGCACCGGATTCGAGCTGTCGTTCACCTCAGCCTGAATCGATGTCGTAGCGATTGCTGTAGCTGCCATCATCATAATTACTGTTTTTCTCATTCTATTGTAGATTGTGTTGGTTGTCAGAAAAACGGGAATCCGGAGTCGATGTCCGAATTCCCGTATTATTATAACGAGGTTTGTCTGCTTTTATTTTTATTCAGCAGCCTGTTTGCCTACCATGATTACCTCGATATGGTTCTTGCCATCGCAGACGGTATTGAGGAAAGCATTGAATTCATCAAGAGTGAGCGACTGGAGAGCCTCGATGTAACCGTTGTGGGAGTCGAAACCTCTCTCGGCATTCATGATGCTGCCCAACCAATAGCCATTTGTCTTGGAGTTGATCTCATACTGCTTGATGGCAGCTTCCTTCACCTTATTGAAATGATCGGCCTTCGCGCCGTTGTTCAGAAGGTTGTCGAGTTCTTTCTTGGCGCGTTCCTCGAGGCGGTCGAGTTTATCCTCGGCAGTTTCGTAGTAGTACTGAAGTTGCCAGAGATTGTTGTTGAAGTTGTACGAACCACTTACGGAAGCTCCGTATGTGCCACCCTCCTCTTCACGGAGAGTCTCGATATAGATCATGTCGAGCACATCGCCCATGAGATCGATCATGAGGCTGTTCTTGACATTACCCTTCACGTTGGTGCCTGAATAGAGGCTGAAGACTGTAGTGGAGGGCGACTGCATCTGATAGTCGAACTTGTTGTCGACAATGCCTGTCACAGGATTGTTCACACTCTTGATCTCTACAGCGGAAGGTTTGCCGGTAGAGGGAAGAGAAGCGATATACTGCTCGAGGAGCGGACGGATTGTTGCCTCATCCACGTTGCCTACGAAGATGAATGTGTAGTCAGCGGCGTTGGCAAGATTTTTCTTAGCCATCGAAAGCATCTGTGCATAATCTGCGCTGTCGATGTCTTTGACTTCAAGCTGAGCCATCAGAGGATTGTTGCCATACACTGTATTCCTCATGGCTTTCAGGAATGCCATCTGGGGAAGTTCCGACTGGGCTTCAAGCATCGGACGGATCTGTGCCATTCTCGCATTGTAGGTGGTTTCATCAGGATTCAACTCAGTGAAATATGCGTAGATCACCTCCATGAGGGTTGCGAAATCCTTTACGCTCGACGAGCCTTCGAGCACGTCGGTGTAATTATTGGTTACATAACCGAGAGATACGGTCTTGCCGGCGAGATACTTCTTCATTGTGTTGACATCGAAATTGCCGAGTTTCGACAATTCAACTGCCATATCCATCAGAGCCACATTTGCAGCCTGATCTTTCGAGTACTGCTGCTTGCCACCCTTGCGGAATGCCTGCACCTGAATTTCATCAGCCTTGAAATCTGTAGTCTTCAGTATCACCTTCACGCCATTGGAGAGTGTGAACTCCTTAGCACCCATCTCAGCTTTGTTGCCTTCCGACACGATGGAACCGGGCTGGGGAAGTTTGGCGATGAGAGGTTCGGTGATTACTTCGTCCACGTATGCCTCGTAGGTAGTGTTGAGTGTTGACTCAAGCGCTTCTATCACTTCAGCCTGTTCGAGGACCTTGGTCTTTTCATTGAGTGCCTGGCTTATCACGATCACCTGGTTTTCTTCAGTAAGGATACCCTGTGCCATCTGGTTGTAAAGTTCTACCGGCAGCATAGCGGTGAGCTGCTTCACAAGGTAGAGTTCCTGCTCGATGCCGGGCGCAGCTGAATTTTCGATGAAGTGGTCGATCAGTTCGCGTCCGTAAGCATCATTGACTGTCTTGTCTTTCTCATTAAACTGCTTTTCGAGCATATTCACGAGCCACGCATTCGCACGTTCGAGTTCCGACTGGGTGAAACCTGCCTTGCAGGCGCGGGCGATGATGCTCATGGCCGACTTGTATGCAGTGAGGATATCATCTTTCGGTGCTACCTGCACAGTGAACGCATCTTTTGTGGCGGCAACGAGGAAATCGTCGATGTAAACGGCCGCTGATGCGTAGGGACATTCAGGATCTGTCTGATACTCTGACAGACGGTCGTTGATCATCTTGCAGATTACATTCTGTACGATCACGTCGCCCATGTATCCTTCCACTGTGTTGCGGAATTCAACGGGTGTCTTTTCAGACTTGAAGAAAGTGAGCACGATAGGAGTGCCGAGCTCTGCATCTTCAAAATGTACGTAGATGGGCTCCTTATTGTCGGAAATTGCCACATACTCACGGGGAGCGGCGTTTTCCGGCATCACTACTGTGGAGAAAAGTTCCTTTACTTTCTTCTCCATCTCGTCGGCATCGAAATCGCCTACTATCACGATACCCTGCAGGTCGGGACGATACCATTTCTTGTAATAGCTGCGGAGCACCTCAGGCTTGAAGTTCATCACGATCTCCATCTTGCCGATAGGCATCTGCTGATACTGGTATTCCTCAAATATCTGGGGAAGGATGGCGGTATACATTCTGGTCTGCGCATTGTTGCGGGTGCGCCATTCCTCATTGATGACACCTCTTTCGGCATCGATTTCATCTTCCTCAAGAAGAATGCCGTCGCACCAGTCGCGAATCACCAGCAGCACGCTGTCCATGAGCGGCTTGTCGGTAGTGATCACATTGTTGATATTATAAACGGTCTGGTCGAAAGCTGTGTATGCGTTGATGTCGGAGCCAAAACGGATACCTTTCGACTGAAGATAGTTGAGCATGTCCTTGCCGGGATAGTGGGTGATGCCGTTGAATGCCATGTGCTCGAGGAAGTGGGCCAGACCGAGCTGGTCTTCATTCTCAAGCGCGCTGCCGACTTTCTGCGCAATATAGAAATTGGCACGGTCTTTCGGCTTTTCATTGTGCATGATATAATAGGTAAGTCCGTTGGGCAACTTACCACTTTTCACTGCCGGATTCAGCGCCAGAGGAGTTGGCTGCTGGGCAAATGCGCACACCACTATCATGAGAAGCAGTGTCGCGAGACTGGTTAGTCTTTTCATGTCGGTTATTATTAATTGTTTGTATTTGTCGTGTACAAAAAAATATTACAAGTGTATTGTATTATACATCTAATACACTTGCAAAATTACAATAAATAATTCACTCTTCCAAATAAATTATTCAAAAAAATTAAAGAGTGTGAAAAATTTTGCTTTCCAGACTATTGTCAGGTGCCAAAGAAGTAGCTTGAATAAATGAGTTGATGACTAATTTATATGGATTTTGCGATGGAATGCGCAAGTAAAATCGGTCGCAACGCGGGCGTTGCGACCGATCAAAATTCAAAATCCGCTGATATAGGAATACTGTGTGATGACGATATCCATCGGCACATCATGCGGCTCGCATGGCATTTCATCCATGAGCTGGAACTCATAGCCTACCCCGATCTTAGTGGCTCTACTTGTAGACAAAAGTCTGTCGTAGAAACCTTTGCCACGCCCAAGACGGTTGCGTCTGCGGTCGAAAGCCACACCGGGGATTATCATCAGGTCTATCTCATCCACGTCAGCAAGTTCGGACCCTGTCGGTTCCTCTATGTCGAAAGCTCCTCGCTCAAGATTACCTTCTACGTAGGGAAGGAGGTCGAGATTGACTCCGTTAACTCTCGGCAGGAAGAAATGTTTTCTGCCGGCCCATTTCTTCAGGAAAGATATGGTCTGGAGTTCATCGGGCAAAGAGTGGTAGACGAGTATCTTGTCGGCCATCATGAATGCGGCCGTATTCTCGAGTCTTGCGAATACTTCCTGTGCAGCCTGCTCTTTCTCAATGTCGGAAAGCATCATTCGGAGCTGCTTGATTTTTCTTCTGATTTCTGATTTTTCCATAGCATTAAATTTTTAGGCATGAAGACCGCATGCGATGTCAAGGTTGCAAAACCTTGACAATCGCATCATCTTCCAATGTTTCGAGAGCTTTCTTTATGGTAGCGTCTTCTTTGTTGAGCATCTGTATCAATCCGGAATATCCGAGCACATTGCGGGCTATCTGCGCCTTCAGCAGGTTGATGATCTGCTGACGGCTCTTGTTGATATAGTACCAGCGTGCCGGCACTCCGTTTTTGGCAGCATAGTCCACGAAACCTTCAAGCAGAGTCTGGTCTCTCGGCAGAAGACGTTCCAGTTCGTCAAGAGTCTTTACGTTTTGAGTGAGCGAATGGTATTTCTCCGCAACCTGGAAAGCGTACTTTGTTATCAGACCCTTGTTGCTGACATTCACATAATACGACGAATAACCGGTAGTGTCCTCAGCCACGAATATGTCGGGCATGATGCCGCCTCCGCCAAATACTTTCCTTCCCGAATTGGTGAGGAACACCTTGCTCTTGTCGAGTTTGATGCTGTCGGCGCTGTAGAATTCGCCATGCTCAAACCTGTCGACAATATCGAGCATATACTTACCGTCCTCACCGCGCTCGTAAGGTTTCTGGATGCAACGGCCCGACGGAGTGAAATATCTGGCCACCGTAAGGCGTATCGCGCTGCTGTCGGGAAGTTCTATCTGATGCTGCACAAGGCCTTTTCCGAATGAGCGCCGGCCTACTACCACTCCCCTGTCGTTGTCCTGGATTGCTCCGGCGAAAATCTCGGAAGCGGAGGCTGAATACTCATCTATCAGCACTATCACCTTCTTGTCCTGGAAATGGCCGTTGCCGTCGCTGACCGCCATGCTCCGGTTTTCCTTCTGCTTGCCGTTGGTGCTGACGATGATCCTGTCGTCGGGCAGGAATTCATTAGCCATCATTATCACCTGGTCGAGATATCCTCCCGAGTTGCCGCGAAGGTCGATGATGTAGCTTTCCGCTCCACGCGATGCGAGCTGGCTGAGCGCCATGAAGAACTCCTCAAACGTGTTACGGCCGAACTTCGATACTTTCAGATATCCGATACCCTTGTCGCTATCAATCATGTAGACGGCGTCGACACTGTTGACCGGTATATCATCCCTCACTACTTCGAAATCGAGCAATGAATCCGTATTCGAACGTTTCACCTTGAGCGAGACCTTGCTTCCCTTCTCTCCTCTCAGGGTCTTGAAGACATTTTCCTGCGTCGCTTTCTTTCCTGTGAGAACAGAGTCGTTTGCAGCTACTATCTTATCGCCGTTGAGCAATCCTACTTTCTCGGCCGGACCGCCTGCGATGACATCGACCACCACTACAGTGTCGCCAACTATCTGAAACGACACGCCTACTCCCGAGAAATGCCCCTCCATGTCTTCATTGGCGGCTTTAAGCTGCTCCGCGTCAAAATAAACGGAGTGCGGATCAAGACCGGCAAGCATGTCGGGTATCACGGTGGTGAGCAGCGAATCGACATCTATCTTGTCGACATATTCGCTGTCTATCAAGTCTATCACAGTGCGGAGTTTTGCTTCCGCAGGAGAGAATTTGCTGACCGTGAGATATTTTCCAATGAAGATACCTCCCACTATTCCTATCGCCAGGACCAGCGGAATCAGCACAAATCCTATGTTTCTTTTTTTCATCATCGACCTAAGTTTTCCTTAATCCATCCTTTAATTCCAATCCATCCATACAAATACATCCATGCAATCAGCCATCCCTATCAATCCGGCATTCCTGCCGAACAGGGCGCGGATTCTGATCATCACAAAGGCATGTGGACAATCTCTATGCCGGCCTGACGCAATAAGTCTATGCCGTCTTGAATCCTGTAGAGATCTGAGAAGACAACTCTCTTGATACCCGCCTGGATGATGAGTTTACTGCATTCCATGCAAGGGGATGCCGTGACATAGAGCGTGGCGTTCTCGCTCGAATTATTGCTGCGTGCCACTTTTGTGATGGCATTCGCTTCCGCATGCAGCACGTATGGGAAGGTGACATTGTCTTCCTCACAAATATTGGGAAATCCCGACGGCGTACCATTGTAGCCGTCGGAAATTATCATGTTGTCCCTGACTATCAGCGCACCCACCTTACGTCGGTGGCAATAGGAGTTTTCACTCCAAATCATGGCCATCCGCAGATATCTCTCGTCGATGATGCGCTGTTTGTCTTCCTGTCTGGTATTGCCTGTCATATACCGGTATTTCAATACACTGAATCACACAAAGTAATTACAGTATCTTATTCTAAATTTACAACTCGGAATGCTCGTTCAAGAAGTGTTCAGCGTCGAGAGCGGCTTTCGCTCCTGAGCCGGCAGCCACGATTGCCTGCCTGTAGTGGGGATCGGCTACGTCGCCTGCGGCAAACACTCCTTCCACACTGGTGCGGGTCGAGGCGCCGTCGGTCTTTATGTATCCGCCTTCGAGCAGTTCAAGCTGACCTTTGAGGAATTCCGTATTGGGATTATGACCGATGCCAAGGAAGAATCCATCAATCTTGATGTCGAAATGATCCTCTTCCTCAGTGCCGGCAGCCCTTACCACATGAGCGCCTTCAACAACTCCATCGCCGAAGAGACCTTTCACGTTGCATTCGAAAAGAATCTCGATGTTGGGAGTGTTAACCACTCTTTTCTTCATCACGTCGCTTGCGCGCAGGAACGGTTTGCGTACTATCAGATACACCTTGTTGCAAAGTGTGGAAAGATACAGAGCCTCCTCGCAGGCAGTGTCGCCACCACCTACCACGGCAACATCTTTCTTGCGGTAGAAGAAGCCGTCGCATACGGCACATGCGCTCACGCCCATGCCCTGATATTTGGTTTCATCGGCAAGTCCGAGATATTTGGCACTTGCACCGGTGGAGATTATCACGGTCTCAGCCACTACCTCATCGCCATGATCATCGATAGCGACAAACGGACGCTTGCTCAAATCGATGCTTTCGATGTTGCGGCTTCTCACCTTGGCTCCGAAACGCTCCGCCTGGCTGCGCAGCTGATCCATCATTTCCATTCCGCCTATGCCTTCAGGATAGCCGGGAAAGTTCTCGATCTCAGTAGTCTGGGTCAGCTGACCGCCGGGTTGATTACCTTCGAAAATCACGGGAGCGAGATTCGCTCTACCTGCATAAATACCAGCAGTGTATCCGGCCGGTCCGGAACCGACCACAAGCACTTTTATTATTGACATATCTATTTTCTGTTAAGTTTCATTAATATAACAATCAAATTCCGCAAATAGCACATCGCTCCCCATTTTTTATGCCCCGGGTCCACTCATCAGCCTCGAGCCTCCGACTATCGCAAATCAACAATCTCCGCTTTCGGATATCTTGCCGCCGGATATGTGAACGTGTTGGCCGAGAATTTCTGCCCGGTTTTCACACCGGTCACTGAAATCGTGATTTTCTGTCCGTTGCTCGGTACCACCACCATTTGCGACGGGAATGAACTCTTGTCTGGGATGGTAAGATGCACGCTCTTGTAGCCTATTTTTTTTGATTTCGGCGTCAGAACGATGGTCTTGCTTCCTTTCTTTTGGCTTTTAGCGAAGGACGCGGTGAAATAACCGGAATACGCGTTCACTATCTGCATTGGATTGGCCTCGGCCACTTCCGCTGCCGTGGGTAGCGTCACTGTGGTTTCATTGTTCTTTTTATTATATGTCCACAGTGTTTTGCCGTCATACCATACGGATGTGGCGGATGTGACAAGCGAAAACTTGCTGCCTGAAGATTTCATGGTTCCGGTCACATCCTGATTGCCCAAAGTCATGGTGAATGAGGCCACAAGTCCGTCGGCTGTCTTTATCGCCTTTGATGCTCTCTTCAGAATGCCGTCGGCCGTTTCATTCGCCATCATGCTTGCCGAAGCGGCCAGCAGCGACACGACTATCACAATAATTTTTCCTATCTTTATCATAGCAGTTGATGATTTACAATCTGTATTTTACTTTGAGGCTTATATTTTACATTGAGGCAAGAATACTTTCCAATGTCACCTGGTCTACGAGGACATCCCTTGCCTTTCCGCCGGTGGCCGGTCCTACGACGCCGAGAGCCTGCAGCTGGTCCATTATTCGGCCTGCGCGGTTATAGCCTATCTCATAGCGGCGTTGAATTGCAGATGTGGATGCCGTGCTCGACATCACTATCTGGCGGGCCACTTCCTCAAGCAGCGGGTCTTTCTTGCCGAGCGAGGCCTGATCTATGTCGCCCCCGTCGGCATCGCCGCCAATCAGTGGTTCGGGAAGTATGTAGGCTCCTTGCGGATAAGGCTGACGGGCGATGTAATCGCACACCTCCTCCACTTCCGGAGTGTCAACAAATGCACATTGCACACGGGTTACTTCTCCATTGTTGCTGATAAGCATGTCGCCGCGTCCTATCAGCTGCTGCGCGCCGGTGTGGTCGAGGATAGTCTTCGAGTCCACGCCCGAACTTACCTTGAAGGCTATGCGCACCGGGAAGTTGGCCTTGATCATACCCGTGATAACGTTGGTCGAAGGACGCTGAGTAGCTATGATCACATGAATTCCGACTGCTCGCGCAAGCTGGGCAAGACGCGCTATGGGCATTTCCACTTCCTTGCCCGCCGTCATGATAAGGTCGGCGAACTCATCGATAATCACCACAATATATGGCATGAAGCGATGTCCTTCGCGCGGATCAAGTCTCTTTGCCCTGAATTTGTCATTGTATTCATGCACCTGACGCACCATCGCCTTCTCAAGCAGTTTGTAACGCTCATCCATCTCCACACAGAGGGAACTCAGCGTCGCAACCACATTTTCCATATTCGTGATGATCGGCTGCTCACAATTAGGAATCTCCGCAAGATAATATTTCTCTATCTTCGAATAGAGTGAGAATTCCACCCTCTTCGGATCGACCATCACGAATTTCAGCTCCTCCGGACGCTTGCTGTAGAGCAATGAAGTGATGATGGCGTTCAGGCCTACGGATTTACCCTGACCTGTAGCACCGGCCACGAGAAGGTGGGGCATCTTGGCGAGGTCGGCGATATATACGTCGTTGGAGATGGTGGATCCGAGCGCTATGGGAAGCCTCTGCTTTCTCTCCTGATATACTTTCGACTGAATTATGGTGCGCATCGACACCGTCTGCGGATCCTTATTCGCAACCTCGATGCCGACAGTTCCTTTGCCGGGAATAGGAGCAATGATACGCACGCCGATAGCAGCCAGCGACAATGATATATCGTCGGCAAGATTCTTAATCTTTGCAATCTTCACTCCGGTGTCGGGACGGATTTCATAAAGTGTCACCGTAGGACCTACGGTAGCTTCTATGCTGGTGATGGGTATTCCGAAATCAAGCAGAGTCTTTCTAATTTTCTCCTTGTTTTCCATCTGCTCGCTTGCATCAACCGATATCTTTTCCGAGCCGGGACGAAGAAATTCGCTGGGCGGGAAATTATAGACATGAGTGAAAAGGTTGGCGTCATAGCTTTCGGCCGGTTTTTCAGAACCCTTTTCTATCTGGTTGACGTTGACGGTCATGACATCGGGAGTTTCATCTGCAGCATCTTCCTTCGCGCCATCCAAAGGAATGTCCTGAGGCTCGGATGCCGGCATCTCATTTCTAACGTCGGCATAACCCGCAGATTCCTCCTGTGCTTTCTCCTCTTCTTCTGTCAAGGCTGTCAAAGGAGCGGGATTCTCATCCGGCGTTTCCGGGATTTCCGTTTCCTCCTGAATTTCGATATCGTCATGCTCGCCCGCAATTTTCTCTATATCAGTGCGCGAGGTTCCCTCCGACTCATCTGGATCATCGGGAATATCGAAAATTGTATCTTCTTCTGGATCAAAATCCACACTTGATTCATTAGCTTGCCGGATATCATCTTTAATTCGGGTGCTGTCAAGGCCTTCACCCGACAATGCCTCGTCGCGCTTTTCCCTGAGCTCCATCTCCCTGATTTCCGCTTCTTTCCGGAGAATGGCAGCCTCCTCTTCTTTCTTGAGTCTTCTGCGCTCATCGAAGACTGCTTTCTTTTTCAACACCCATTTCACGGCATCGCGCAGACAGATGGTGACAAAAATAGAAAGCAATACGATCGAGAGGATGATCGCACCCGACCATCCTACGAAACCGTAGATTATCTCATTGATGTATCTGCCGTGAAAACCGCCCCAATTCACCTTTGTATCGAGTCCGATTGTCAGCATCCCCACCACCACACTTATCGTGATCATGGCTATAAGCGACTTGATGGTGAAGTCAAGAGTGCGGAACCTCGGGAACCCGATGAGCAACTTCAGCGACATACATATCAACCACACTATCACTACCACAAATCCAAGTCCAAAACCTTGATTTATCAGTAGTTCGGTGAGACGTGCTCCTCCTTCGCCGGCATCGTTGACAACATTGACGGCATTGCCTACTGTCTCGCTGACTACGAGACTCTGGTCTGTGACACACGACACGAAATAAGAAAGGAATGCCACGGCAAACCAGAATCCTGTTCCGCCGAGAATTATACCTGTGGTGATTCGGGCAGTAGTCGACGTCAAAGCGTTTTTCAATCTTTGGAAGAATGGCTCTCCCGTGGTGTGCTTGCTCTCCGGCTGCTTGCTTTTATCATCCTTCTGCTTGCGCCGGGAAGCCGACGCTTCGCCCGCAGCGGCCCTGACGCGCCGTCTGCGCACCGGTTGCGGCTCCGGCTGAGGGTCGGCTTCCGTAATCAAAGGGTCGCTGTTGAAATCAGTATTTGGTATCTGAGGCGAGTAATTATCGTATTTAGGCATTTTATAATCCTTTCGTTATTGACTGTTTATTAGTGAGCAGCTCGCAGAAGTTAAGATATGACATATTCGGGATAATCTTGAGCCGGATTGGCCGGGCGCGAAGATACTTATCGAGTTAAGCAACTGAACGCCAATGGCAAGATGGCCAAGATTTGCCGCAGTCATCATTCCAAGACGCTTTGATTCTGTCCGTTCATATATCCCGTTTAATTTTTGTGAGCTACTTATGAACTGCAAAATTACTAAAAAATCGGCATTATATGAAAAAAATTTATTAACTTTGCAAATGAAATGACACCAATACGCGTTGCAGGACTTGCATTGCTCGCTTTAGTCTGGATATGGCTTTGTGCGGGCTTGCTCACATCGGCCGACGGATTTAACCTTAAAAACATCCTGATAGCCCTTATGAGCGGTATTGTTATATTCGTACCCTTATACAAAAAATACTTCAAAAGGGAGAAGTAATGCTGACTTATGAAACAGGAATCATCGCAAACTCCGACGTCGTCTGAAATCAGTAAAGGATATGGCCTTCTTGACAGCATCAAGACCCCGGCCGATGTCAGACTTCTTTCATTGCAACAACTTCCTCAGTTATGCGACGACATACGTCGCTACCTCATAGACAACCTTTCAGTCAATCCGGGCCATTTCGCCTCGAGCATGGGTGCTGTGGAGATTGTAGTGGCTCTTCACTACGTTTACGACACTCCTACCGACCATTTGTTCTGGGACGTAGGTCATCAGGCGTATGCCCATAAACTCCTTACCGGAAGGAAGGAAGCATTTGCCAACCAACGCCGCAAAGGAGGCATCAGCGGATTCCCCTCTCCCCTTGAATCTGACTACGATACATTCATCACCGGCCACGCATCAAATTCCATCTCGGCCGCACTCGGCCGCGCGATTGCCGACCGCAATACTCCCGGCTTTGAAAGCCACAAGACAGTAGCCGTGATCGGCGACGCGTCGATAGGCGGTGGCCTTGCTTTCGAGGGCCTCAACAATGTTGCCAACAATCCCAACAACCTGTTGATAATCCTTAATGACAACGACATGAGCATCGATGCCAATGTCGGTGGTCTGCACAGATATCTTTCAGAATTATCCACTTCGGCCGGCTACAACAGATGGCGTGCGAAGATTTACAACGCTTTCCGCAAGGAAGGATTCGTCACTGAGGAAAGTAAAGGCCGTATACAACGCTTCGCAAATTCCCTCAAGAGTCTGGTGAGCGGGAAGCAGAATATCTTCGAGGGATTGAATATCAGATATTTCGGCCCGTTTGATGGCCATGATGTCATCAAATTGGTAAAAATACTGCGCGACATAAAGAACATGGAGACTCCTCGCCTCCTGCATCTGCACACCATAAAGGGCAAAGGCTACAAACCTGCCGAAGAGTGCCCTGCCAAATGGCATGCTCCCGGTAAGTTCAATCCCGATACGGGCGAAAAAATATGCGAAGCGTGTGCATCCGATCCTCTTAATTGGCAAGACGTTTTCGGCAAAACCCTCGTGGAACTTGCCAGACTCGACCAACGGGTGATGGGAGTCACGGCGGCGATGCCTTCCGGAACATCGGTAGGCATGATGCTCGATGTCTTTCCGGAACGCACATTCGACGTCGGCATATCCGAAGGACACGCAGTGACATTCTCCGCCGGCCTCGCTACCGGCGGCAAACGCCCTTTCACCGCCATTTATTCCACATTCCTGCAGCGTGCATACGACAACATCGTCAATGATGTGTGCATACAGGGTTTGCCGGTGACTTTCTGCATCGACAGAGCCGGCATCGTAGGTGAGGATGGAGTGACCCACCATGGTCTGCTCGACATCGCTTATCTGAGGTGCATACCCAACATGAGGGTTGCATCGCCGGCTGATGAAGAGACTTTAAGAAACCTCATGTTCACATCGCTCAAGACCGATGGCCCGCTTGCAATCAGGTATCCGCGTGGCAAAGCTACGACCTGCGACTGGCAGACTCCCTTCCGGCAGATTTCAGTGGGCAAAGCAAGGGTCGACTCGGAAGAGCAAGACTCCAAAGTTGCCGTGCTCACAATCGGCCCGGCATTGAACGACGCCCGTAAAGCCAAAGAAATGCTTAAACTTCAAGGCATTGCGGTGGATGTTTACGATATGATCTGGGTTAAACCCCTTGATGAAGAACTTCTCGCACGCATCGCAAAATCGCACAAGCATATCGTCACGGTTGAAGACGGAGTGGTCAACGGCGGTTTTGGAAGCGCTGTCACCGAATGGTGCCGCGACAACAACTGCGATGTATCGATACATTGCCTCGGCGTCGACGACCGTTGGGTGACCCACGGAACGGTTGCCGAATTGAAGAAGGAATGCGGATATGATGCTGAAGGTATCGCTTCCGCTGTCATAAAGCTTTTGTCATGAAGATCATCATAGCGGGAGCCGGCGAAGTGGGCTCGCATCTTGCCAAGATGCTGAGCAATGAAAATCAAGACATCATAGTCATAGACAGTGATCAGGACAAACTCGACATCCTTGACTCGCACTATAACCTGATGACCCTCAAAGGCTCCACATCTTCATTCGATGCAATGCGCACAGCCGGCATCAACGGTGCCGATCTCTACATTGCCGTCACTCCTTACGAGACACGCAACATCGCATCATGTGCCATAGCCAAAAAGCTCGGAGTGAAGAAAACCGTGGCCCGCATAGACAATTACGAGTTCATGAAGCCTGAAAACCGCAAGATTTTCAAAGAACTCGGAATCGACACCCTTATCTATCCGGAACACGTAGCCTCACAAGCCATCGACCTTTCCCTCTCCCACAACTGGGCCCGCTACTGGGCTGAACTTGGCGACGGACAGTTGAATCTTATCGGCGTCAAGATCAGGAACAACTCCAAACTGTGTGGTGTCAAAATCAAGGATATGCCGGTGTCGGCCCACCATTTCCACGTGTCAGCAATCAAACGCAATGCCGAAACCGTGATTCCGGGCGGTAATGACACTATCGAGGACAACGATATAGTTTATTTCATCACCACTCCCGAATATGTGGAGGAAGTGCGCGAACTATGCGGCAAACGATCCAAAGAGATCAAGAAGGTCATGATAATGGGTGGAAGCCAGATAGCGCTCAGATTCTGTCTCGACTACCAGGACAAGTATAATATCCTCATTATCGATATAAACCGCGACAGATGCGAATTTCTGGCTGCGGAATTGCCTGACGTTGAGGTCGTAAACGGCGACGGACGTGATGTCGAGGTGCTTCGCGAAAACAATGTCTACCAATACGATGCGTTTGTAGCACTCACAAACCAGTCGGAAACCAACATCCTTTCATGCCTGACTGCCAAAGACTTCGGAGTGGTGAAGACGATAGCCGACGTTGAGAACCTTCAGTTCTACAGTCTGGCGGAAAATCTCAATATCGGCCATTCCATCAATAAAAAACTGATGGCATCGTCGAGTATCTTCCAGATTCTTCTCGATTCTGACGAATCGAACTCAAAATTCCTCGCCCTCACCGACGCCGAGGTATGTGAGCTTGAGGTCAGGGATAAGGCCAAGATCACCAAATCGCCGGTGAAGGATCTACATCTGCCATGGGGAATGACACTTGCGGCATTGATACGCAACGGACATGCCGAACTAATCGGCGGTATGACCCACATCAAACCCGGCGACCACGTGGTAGTGTTCTGCCTTACCGGCACCATCTCAAAAATTGAAAAGTGGTTCAACTGATGAAAAAGCATTACGCCTACATCAACTTCCGTATGCTTCTTCGTGTCATCGGATGGCTTCTCATGGTGCTTGCTGGCTTCATGAGTTTTCCGCTCGTGACATCTCTGATCTATGACGATTCTCAAACCCTTCCCATCCTGATTTCAATGGGAATCACCGTCGTGGCATCATTTGGCATGATGAGCATCCGCCCCAACAGCCGCGACATGGGCAAGCGGGAAGCGATCCTGCTTACAGCATTCACGTGGGTAATACTTTCGCTGTTTGGAATGCTTCCTTTCGTGCTTTATGGATCACACCCTAATGTGACGAATGCTTTCTTCGAAACCATGAGCGGCTTCACCACCACCGGTCTGTCGGTGCTCGATACGGTCAATTTCCTGCCGCATTCCCTGCTGCTCTGGCGATGTCTGCTGCAATGGATCGGCGGTCTTGGAATCATACTTTTCACTCTTGCCGTGATTCCCATGCTCAACAACAAGGGTGGAATGCTGATGTTTAATGAGGAAGTGACCGGAATCACTCACGATAAGATACGTCCGCGTGTCAGCAACACCGCGAAATCGCTGTGGATGATATACATATCGCTGACAGTGGTCTGCATTCTGCTTCTCTGGGCATCGAAGATGAATCTTTTCGAGGCTATATGCCACGGATTATCAACCGTATCTACCGGTGGTTTTTCCACCACCGATATGCACGTGCATGAATGGAACAGCCCCTATATCATCATCATCCTCACAGTGTTTATGTTTATAGGTGGAGTGAACTTCAATCTCATCTACATCGGCATCAACGGCAACTTCAGGAAACTATTCACCAACGATTCATTCAAATGGTTCTGCTTCGTTATACTCTTAGGCTATCTTGTGTTTCTGATATCGATGTGGAGCCGCGACCTGATCCATTCATGGCAGGACGCCCTGCTGACTCCAATGTTTCAAAGTGTTGCCATTCTCACATCTACAGGTCTGATTGTGCCTGATTTCAAACTGTGGGGGCCGGTGGCTTATCTTGTGCTGATCATCTTCATGGCCGTCGGTGGATGCGCCGGTAGTACTTCCGGCGGTGCCAAAATCGACCGTTTCATCATCCTGCATCGGTTTCTGAAAAACGAGATGTACTGCACGATGTATCCATCTGCCGTAAAGGCTGTAAAACTCAACGGCAAAGGCATGTCGAACGACATGACCATGAAGGTAGTAGCATTCATATCGTTCTATTTTCTCGTAGTGCTTGGCGGGGGGCTGGTGCTGTCCATCATGGGCATCTCGACCGCCGACAGTTTCTTCTACGCTCTGTCGGCTGTTTCCAACAGCGGAATAGGCGTAGAGAGTGAGTTGTCATTCGCCCTTATACCGGATGCAGCCAAATGGATACTCAGTTTCATAATGCTGACCGGTCGTCTGGAACTTTACACGGTGCTTCTTCTCTTCAGCAAAGCATTCTGGCAGAAATAGAAAATCAAGAGCATGAATAAAAAGAAGCAGAATTTGCAATATGTCAGCAAATCCTGCTTCTTTTATAATGACCTATTGGTATTTCTCCTGTAGTTCTATTTATTCTCCGGCTGCAATCCTGTATATGGCTTCAGCCACCTTTTCATTGACTTTTATATAGTTGCCGAATTCTGCCCCTTTGTTTTCCACCACTTTGGTGGAGAGAAGCTTTATGTCAGGCTCAGTAATGCCAAGTTCATTCATGTCGGTAGGCATTCCTATTGATTTAAAGAAGGTCTTCAGTGCAGATATGCCGGCAAATGCAGCTTTTGTGTCGTCTGCTTCCTGCACTCCAAACACTCTTCGTGCGAACTGGGCAAGTTTGTGAGGATTGATGTCGGCGGCATACGTCATCCAGGCCGGGAACATCACAGCCAGACCTGCACCGTGGGTGACTCCATAAACAGCACTGAGTTCATGCTCCAGTCCATGCGTAGCCCAGTCGTCTATGCGTCCGCAGCCGGTCAGGCCGTTGTGAGCCATTGTTCCCGACCACATTATGTTTGCACGTGCATCATAGTCATCGGGATGCGCCATAACTTTCGGTGCAACCTCGATGATGGCTTTCATCACTCCCTCTCCAAGTCTGTCGGTAAGTTCAACACCTTCCGTATTGCTGAAATAGCGCTCCATCAGGTGAGCCAGCATGTCGGTGATGCCGGCGGCCGTCTGATAAGGAGGCAACGTATATGTCAACTCGGGATTAAGCAATGAGAATCGGGGGCGAAGGCAATCGCTGCCCATACCTTTCTTGTGAAGGCCTTCAACCTTCGTAATTACCGTGTTTCCGCTTCCTTCACTTCCGGCTGCAGGAATAGTCAGGACCACACCTACGGGGAGTGCAGCCTTCACCTTTGTGCCGCAATATAGATCCCAGAAGTCACCATCATAGCACATCGCAGCCGCAATGGCCTTGGCTGTATCGATTGCACTTCCGCCACCTACGGCAAGCAGGGAATCTATACCTTCTTTCCGGGCTTTCTCTATGCCTTCATACACCAGAGTATCCACAGGATTTGGCTGAACATCACCAAGCTCAGCATACTCAATACCGGCTTCTTCAAGACATTTCTTCACCCTGTCGAGAAGGCCGGAACGTATCACTGAACCCTGACCATATACTATCAGGGGTTTATTCATGCCGAACGCTTTCAGTTCTCCGGCTACTTTATTTTCCACACCTCGACCGAAGACATATTTCGTGCGAGGATAAAACACAAAATTTTCCATATTTATTTTATTAGCTTCATTTTATCATATAGATGATCGAAGAAATTGATCTTGCCGCAATCTTCAAAACCTATTTGCGAATAGTAATCATGCAGACGAGGTTTGTCGATATCCACCAGAAGCATGAACTGACGGTAGCCTTGCGCCTCACCATTCTTTATGGCAGCTTCAATCAACTTCTTGCCCAATCCCCTACCACGTCCTTCGGGAAGAATTGCAAGAGAGTCGAGATAGTACTCGCCCGGTTCCGTTTCAGGAGTCATCTGCTGAACGGCATCCCAATCGAGATCTTTCCACATTTTTGGCCACGTGAAATCGCGCATTTCCTTATAGTTGTCGCCTGCATACGACACTATACAGCCGATAGGCTTGCCATTTTCAACGGCAATAACAGCGTTCTTCCATGAATATATGCCAAAGTCTTCGGCACATGTAGCCTTTGCTGCCGCAAGGTCTGAAGTATCCATATCAAGAGCGGTCAAGACCGTCCATCCCACAAATTCCGAATCCTCCCTGACTGCTTTGCGTATTTCCATTGTAGTCTCCTTATTTGATTTGTCGCTAAATTAACAAATAATTCCGAATTGGCAAAATAAAAACTCAACCTGTCACTACGAATCTGTATCGCAACCCGATTTCCTATGGTTTTATTTTGTTTTTCCAATTATTATTGTTAATTTAGCGAAATGAAGTTGTTTAAACTTATTTCTTAGTTAATAATCCGTAATAAATTTACACAATTTCATTAATAAAATGTGACAGTTTATGACAAAACATAGGGAAACATTCATGAATTTGAAGACCGACTTCGCGTTTAAACGCCTTTTCGGTACTGAACAATTCAAACACATCTTGATAAAGTTTCTTAACATTCTTTTCAAGAGAGATGGCATACATGTCGATGATGTAGTTTATCACGATAAGGAAGTGCTTCCACCCGACCCCAATGGTAAGAGAATTGTGTATGATGTATACTGCACCTCAATAAAAGACCATGGAGAGGAACATTTCATTGTCGAGATGCAGCAGGTATACCATTCCAACTTCGAGAAAAGGGTAATGTATTACCTTTCGAATGCACTTACCGCACAAGGTAAAAAGGGGTCGATGTATAACCTGGACCCTATTTTTGGAATCTTTATTGTGGATTTCAATTTCAAGCATCTTTACAACAAGCTCATTCAAGATTTCCAGATGATGGAAACAGAGACGCATCAGGTTTTCTCAAACTTATTAAGACTCCTGATTGTTTCTCTTGAAGAAGTGAAATCCTCATGGGAAGAGTGTGAAACCGAACTGGAACAAATCACCTATATTATAAAAAACATGCATCTTATGGATAAAAACTCAGAAGCTTACAAAAGCAAAAAGTACGATGAACTTTTTGATGCAGCCGAAATAAGCAGTATGGCGGCTGAGGATGTTGTCACATACGGTCAATCCCAGCGAAAATTGGAAGACCTTCAGCTTGCTTACGACTGGGCTCGTAATGAAGGCCTTACACAAGGTATCGAGCAGGGTATTGAGCAGGGTATCGAGAAAGGTCGTGAGCAAGGAATAGAGCAAGGGAAAATAGAAGGGATACGCATGACGGCTCGCAAACTTTTAGACAACGGGATCGATCCTGATTTCATCAAGCAGATCACAGGTCTTTCCCCCGAACAATATTAATCGTAAATCTTTATCATAATCCAACCTGCATTCTAAGCGAAAAATTCACCTTTTATTTCGTTTTATCAACTCTGAATTGTTCGTATCTTGGAATTTTTAAGTACTTTTGCATTCTAGATACGAACTGAATTCAGAACCCTACAACTACGCCGAACAACCTGTGATCATGAGATTACCACATTTTACAAGATTGATAGTGTCAGCAATTCTCATGCTGGCACTTGAAACAACCATATCCGCTGGAACCATAATCACGTCTGATGGCAGGCAATATACCATTGACGCCAACACCATCCTTCTTGATAGAGAACAGATTTATCGCGACTCTTCCGCATATACCGACGCCCGCTCCGCTTTCGACAGGATTAATGAAATGGGCACAAACGTCACTCTCCTTGTCGCACCTTCTGTATATTGGCTCGACAACCCCGACGACCCGGAAATCCGTACAGACAAAGACGGAACACCATTCGCCATTAGAGTTAAATGCGACAGCCTGCGTATCGTCGGGCTTTGCGAAAAGCCGGAAGACGTGGTATTTGCCGTAAATCGGGGCCAGACACAAGGTGCGGTAGGCAATTTCACCATGTTTGAGTTTGAAGGGGATTGTCTCACTACTGAAAACATTACCTTCGGCAACTACTGCAACATCGACCTGACATATCCGAGAAATCCGGATTTAAACAGAAGTCGCCGCAAAGACGCAATCGTGCAAGCCCAGATAGGCATCTGCAAAAACACTGATCGGCTCTATGCCAACAACTGCCGCTTCCTAAGCAGACTCAATCTATGCCCTTTTGTGGGTGCCCGGCGCAGTCTTTATGATAATTGCTATTTCGAATCAACCGACGACGCTCTTTCCGGATCTGCTGTCTATCTTGGTTGCTCTTTCCTTTTCTGCAGTAGCAAACCCTTTTACTCCACATCGGAAACCGGCGCCATATTCCTTGACTGCGATATCAAGAGCCTTTGCAGTGGACAGCAATACTTCACTAAAGTACCGGGGCAAGTCGCAGCCATCGACACCCGTTTCACCGCTACCGACAATATATCGATAGGATGGACCCGCGACGCATCAGACGTCAGATGCTTCCAGCACAACATAACACTAAATGGCGAAGCATACACCATTGATGCCGGTCGACCTGAACTATGGACTGACCTTGGCGGAAATGGTTTGATGGATGCCTACGTGGTGGAATGCAACGGCAAAAGATTCTATAATCTTCCCAACCTTCTGAATGGTGACGACGGATGGGACCCCAAAAACCTCAATAAGACAGTGGCTGAAGCCGAAAAGATTCTCGGAAGAAAACTTACCGGTATTCCGGTAGCGGTGAGGATGACAACCGACAAAGGTAGCCTTGAAGCCAGAAACGATACCGCTACCATCACTGCCACTCCCCTACAGTGGGGCGGATATCCGGCCGGAGCACCGACAGTCACCACTTATGTCTCCGACAACGGAATACCCCGACCAATAGAGGAGACCATCACCCATACTTTGCCCAACGGACTTACCGCATCACAGACTATCAGTATAGCACCACTTCTGCGGGAACCGCCTCGCTTCAAAAAGAAACCTTCATTGAAGTTTGACAAGACCGAAGGGCACTACCATGTAGATTACAAGCTTACCGGAAAAGGGCAAGACATATCAGCGATAAATTGGGTGCGTGTTGTGGAAGAAGATACTCTTTCACGGGCTTTTCTTATAAAGAAATCCAACCGCAATGATGGCTACACTCCTGCCGCAGCTGATTATGGCAACAAGCTCATGGCCGTCGTAGTTCCTCAGTTCTCCGACTCCAGACCCGGCGAATTAGTTTGGTCCGACCCTATCGCCATAGAGAATATCGATGCAATAAAAGACTATCCCGAATCTGAACTCTTCACTGACTTCTCCGACATACCAATAACCGCCCGCAAACCCGGCTGCCAGAGTGTCTGGTGTTTTGATGTCTTCAAACCGCATGACACACGCCATGTCACCAACTGGGAAGCCACGGATGGAGCAGGCTGGTATTTCGGAAAAGGATATGATGCTTCGGTGAGCGAAGGACTCGTACAGGATGTGAGAGGCGCCCGCCTTTCCTACTACCCGACTCGCGACACCTGCCGCGATATGAAAGTGGAACTTACGGCCGAACCCGCCAAAAGCGGCGGTCAGGGCTTCGGGAGCGCCACTTCGCAATATATGGATATATGCCTTAAATTCGACCCCGTCGATCTTGATGGCTATGCCCTGCGCATTGAACGCACTGCCGACCACGACCGCGCGGTAAGATTTTCTCTGGTCAGATACGACAAGGGCATTTCGTCCGTTATCAATGAAGGAGTAGTAAGCAACTGCTTCCGCACTCCATGCCACATCAACGTAGACATCACCGACGGAATACTGACAGCCACGGCAAGCAGTGACGCCGCTCCCGCCGCTCCCTGTTGCTCCGAGGTTGTGTCTGAAGTGCATCTCTCTTCCCCGGTAGCTGCAGATGGTCTTGCCGGATTCTGCATCCAGCACACAGGCAGCACCGGACCATCATCAACTCTCCTTAAAGACCTGAAACTGACATGGCGATAACAACAACCTAACATTAAACATTTTAAACCATCATAAAAATCATGAAAAGTACCTCTTTGATTCTCTCAGCTGCGGCCGTCTGCCTGCTTTCGGCGCAACCTGCCGCTGCTGATGTGTCGAAGGCTTATGTCTCCGACCTCGGTAATGGCAAATACCAGAACCCTGTCATCAACGCCGATTATTCCGATCCCGACGTGATTCGCGTAGGCAATGACTACTACATGACTTCGTCGAGCTTCGCCAACCTTCCTGCATTGCAGATTTTGCACTCCAACGACCTTGTCAACTGGACAATAGTGGGTGCGGTAGCTGACACCTATCCGGCTCCTGAGTTTGATGGAGTGAGCCATGGCAACGGCGTGTGGGCCCCTTCAATCCGCTACCACAACGGAACATACTACGTGATGTATGGCGATCCCGACCGCGGTATATATGTGGCAAAAACCGACGACCCGCGCGGACGCTGGAGCGACCTGCAGCTGATTTATCCTGTTGTCGGCGTCATCGACCCGTGTCCTTTCTGGGATGAGGATGGCCGCGCATATATCGCCCACGGTTATGCCGGAAGCCGCGCGGGAGTGAAGAGCATCATCGGCATGATCGAGATGAAGCCTGATGCCTCGGGAGTGATTGGCCAAGACCGCGTGATCTACGACGGACATGTCGACAACGAAACTATCGAAGGCGCCAAGATGTATAAACGCGGCGACTGGTACTACATCTTCTCTCCTGCCGGAGGTGTTGCCACAGGCTGGCAGGTTGTGATGCGCAGCAAGAATCCCTGGGGACCATACGAATGGCGCAATGTCATCGAGCAGGGCGACACAGATATAAACGGCCCTCACCAGGGTGCTTGGATCGACACTCCCGACGGCAAGGAAGACTGGTTCATCCACTTCCAAGACAAAGGCCCGTACGGACGAGTTGTCAACCTCGAACCCATGAAATGGAATGAAGACGGATGGCCCGTGATCGGCGTCGACAAGGACGGCGACGGACGCGGAATTCCGGTGCGCACATACAAAAAGCCCAATGTAGGAAAGACATATCCTGTTGCCACTCCGGCCGACAGCGACGAGTTCGATTCCAACACCCTCGGACTCCAATGGCAATGGAATGGCAACCCGCAACCGCTCTGGTATTTCTGCGACGCTGAGAAGTCAACCCTGCGCCTCTTCTCCCACAATACTCCTGACGCCAAGACTCTATATGACATGCCTAACGTGCTGATGCAGAAATTTCCCAACGAAAATTTCACCGCTACAGCTAAAGTTGAATTCTTCCCGAGAGTCAAAAACGGTAAAGTGGAGACCGGCGAAGCAGGTGGCATCGCCATCATGGGCAACAATTTCGCCACTCTCCAGCTTGAAAGCCGTTCCGACGGAATATATCTGGTGCAGACCGAATGTATAGGCGCCAACAAAGGCAACACCGACGTGAAGGAAAACGCTGCCGTCAAACTCTCCAATGGCGGACCCGTATGGCTGCAGGCTGAAATAAAGATGACCGGAGCGAAACAACCGAAACAGAAATCGGACTATAAATGCAAGGTAACTTTCAAATATAGCCTCGACGGCAAGAAATTCACTACATTCGGCTCACCGATGGACGTGCGCGAAGGACACTGGATCGGCGCCAAGGTCGGTGTGTTCTGCTCGCGTCCCTGGAAGAGCAACGACAGCGGCTGGCTCGACGTCGACTATTTCCGTATAACTAAATAATTTGCAAACCATAAAAGATATATGATTTAAAAAGTTATCCAAAAACAAAATCTATATATCTAAAAATTAGCATATTATAAATTTTCAAACTCCCGAAAGTTTTCCAAAACTGAAATTTTGTAAAACTTTTCGGGAGTTTTTCTTGTCGATATGAAGTTATTTTTATAACTTTGCAGAGTGAAATCTTTCACCGGATTTCACTTTTTATCGCTCCTCTTTATGAATGAATCAGATAAGTAATCTTTAACATTTTTTTGCATAGATGATCCAGATAGTCGAAAAGCGCGACGGACGCGTGGTGGGATATAATGAAGAAAAAATCAAGGCCGCAATACGCAAGGCCATGATGATGACCGAACAGGGCGAGGATGAGGCTCTCATACAGCGCATCGCCGACCGCATCGGCATGACCGGTAAGGAACGAATGACAGTGGAGGAGATCCAGGACCGCGTTGAGATCGAACTCATGAAGTCATCGCGCAAGGACGTGGCGAAGCGATACATAGCCTACCGCGACAAACGCAGCGTCGCCCGCCGTGGCAAGACCCGCGACATATTCCTTGAGATCATCGAGACAAAAAATAATGATGTCACCCGCGAAAACGCCAACATGAATGCCGACACCCCCGCCGGCATGATGATGAAATTCGCATCCGAGACAACAAAACCTTTTGTTGACGACTATCTGCTTGATGCGGAAGTGAAGCAGGCTGTGCGCAACAACTATATCCACATCCACGACAAAGATTACTATCCCACCAAGAGCCTCACCTGCGTGCAGCATCCGCTTGACAATCTGCTCACCAACGGTTTTGTGGCAGGCCATGCCGAAAGCCGCGCGCCAAAACGCATCGAAACCGCAGGAGTCATCGCCTGCATCTCGCTTGAGACGGCTCAGAATGAGATGCACGGCGGCCAGGCCATCCCCGCTTTTGATTTCTATCTTGCTCCTTTCGTGAGAATCACGTTCAAGGAAGAACTGAAGACTCTCGAGCAGCTGTCGGGACGCGACCTCTCGCGCTTCTACGATGCCGAACTTGATGACTATGAAAAGAAGGACCTCGACGGGCTGGAGGGCGACGACCGCTTGTTTCAACACGCTGTCAACCGCACCGTGTCAAGAGTGCACCAGTCGATGGAAGCGTTCATTCACAACATGAACACAATCCACTCGCGCGGCGGCAATCAGGTAGTGTTCAGCTCAATCAACTACGGCACGGACACATCAGCCGAAGGACGCTGTGTGATACGGGAGATACTCAACTGCACCTATGAAGGCGTAGGCAACGGTGCGACAGCTATCTTCCCCATACAGATATGGAAGAAGAAGCGTGGAGTAAGCTATCTGCCCGAAGACCGCAACTACGACCTCTATCGCCTCGCATGCAAGGTGGCGGCACGCCGTTTCTTCCCCAACTTCCTCAACCTTGACGCCACATTCAACCAGCATGAACTCTGGCGCGCCGACGATCCGCGTCGCTTTGAATATGAAGTGGCCACGATGGGATGTCGCACACGTGTGTTTGAAAACCGTTTCGGCAAGAAGACATCGGTAGGACGCGGCAACATCTCCTTCTCCACCATCAACATAGTGCGTCTGGCCATCGAATGTATGAACATCCAGAACGAGGAAGAACGCATCAACCGATTCTTCGAACGCCTCGACGACCTGCTTGAACTCACAGCCAAACAACTCGACGACCGTTTCCAGTTCCAGAAAACGGCCCTCGCCAAGCAGTTCCCCCTCGTGATGAGCACCCTATGGATCGGAGGCGACAAGCTCGACCCCAACGACACAATTGAAAGCGTCATCAATCAGGGCACCCTCGGCATCGGATTCATCGGTCTTGCAGAATGCCTCATAGCACTCATCGGCAAACATCACGGAGAATCTGACGACGCACAGCAACTCGGCCTTCGCATCATAAAATACATGCGGTCGAAAGTCAACGAATTCTCAGAGCGCTATCAGCACAACTATTCGGTGCTCGCCACTCCCGCCGAGGGCCTGAGCGGACGTTTCACCAAAATCGATCGTAAATCGTTCGGTGTCATCCCGGGCATCACCGACAAGGATTACTACACCAACTCCAACCATGTGCCCGTTTATTACCACTGCTCTCCGCGCCACAAGGCCAAAATCGAGGCTCCTTACCACGAACTGACCGGCGGCGGACACATCTTCTACGTGGAAATCGACGGCGATGCCACCCACAACGAGGAATGCATAATGCAGATTGTCGATATGCTCGACAAATACAACATGGGCTACGGATCGGTGAACCACAACCGCAACCACTGTCCGAAATGCGGCTACGAGAACGCCGAGAAAAACGTGGATTGCTGTCCCAAATGCGGGACTCGCTTCGAGACAATCCAGCGCATCACGGGTTATCTTGTCGGCACTACCGAACGATGGAATTCCGGCAAACTCGCCGAACTCAAAGACCGGGTGGTGCATAAATGACGATATAGACCGATATGGAAAATATTACTTTCAGGGTGCTCGACATCGTGCGAGGCACCACAGTCGACGGTCCGGGTTTCCGGACCGCCATCTATTTTGCGGGGTGCCATCATAAGTGTCCCGGGTGCCACAATCCTCAATCGTGGGATTTCGAAGCCGGCACCGAAATGACTCTTGAGGAGATCATGCAGGTGGTGGAGGAAGAGGACTTCGACGTGACGCTTTCAGGAGGCGACCCTCTGTATCACGCCGAAGACATCGCTCACCTTGCCCGGGCCATCAAGGAAACGGGGCACACCGTATGGCTCTACACCGGCTTCACCTACGAAGAGATTCTGGATTCACCGCTCCTTTCAGCACCCCTTCCCTACCTAGAGGCTATCGTGGAAGGACCCTACATTGAAGCGCTGCGCGACCCCGACCTGCTTTTCCGTGGCTCTTCCAACCAACGTATCATCAGATTGTGACCGCTCGCCGGAGCTCAGTTGAAAGTGGAAAGTTGATATTTGGAAGTTATCTGATCTTGATGAAAAGAATCATGGGGTTAACACCTTATGTTGTTTTTTCAGTTCTTAAATAAGTTTAGGCAACTTCTTTGGCACAAAATTTGTCAAACCCAATTAAAATCACTAATTTTGTAGTCTAAAAAACACAACCACCATTATGGGATTCTTCAAAAAACTATTCTCTAAAGAGAAAAAAGAACAACTCGACAGCGGTCTTGAAAAGACCAAGCAGGGAGTATGGGATAAGATAACCCGTGCCGTAGCCGGCAAATCCAAAGTCGACGATGAAGTGCTCGACAATCTTGAGGAAGTATTCGTGACATCCGACATGGGCGTCGACACATCGCTGAAAATCATACAGCGTCTTGAGGAACGGGTGGCGCGCGACAAATACGTCAATTCATCCGAACTCAACAGAATCCTCTGCGAGGAAATCACCGACATGCTCTCCAAGCCCGAGAATGAAGGCGCGGAAACGGGCGATTTCGAAATTCCCGAAGACAAGAAACCATACGTGATAATGGTAGTAGGTGTCAACGGGGTTGGCAAAACCACCACCATCGGCAAACTGGCTCATCAGTTCAAGGCCGCCGGCAACAAGGTGGTGCTCGGCGCAGCCGACACTTTCAGGGCTGCCGCCATCGAGCAACTTGACATCTGGGGTGAACGCGTAGGAGTGCCCGTAGTGAAGCAGAAGATGGGCAGCGACCCTGCAGCCGTGGCTTACGACACCCTCAGCAGCGCGAAGGCCCAAGGTGCCGACGTGGTCATCATCGACACGGCCGGACGTCTTCACAACAAGATCGGTCTGATGAACGAACTCACCAAGATTAAGAATGTGATGCAGAAAGTTGTGCACGACGCTCCGCAGGAAGTGCTCCTCGTGCTCGACGGAAGCACCGGACAGAATGCCTACGAACAGGCTCGCCAGTTTGTGGCTGCCACAGAAGTCAACGCTCTTGCCATCACAAAACTTGACGGCACAGCCAAAGGTGGCGTGGTGATCGGCATCAGCGACCAGTTCAAGATTCCGGTGAAATATATCGGCATCGGCGAGAAAATCGACGACCTCCAGATTTTCCGCAGCGATGAATTCGTGAAATCGCTGTTCGGAAACGCGGTATAATCCGTAATGGTCTTTTTCTGAACACACACCCGACAAGCATCAATGAGAAAAGGAGAGATTGATGTCATATCGATGGGTTGCAGCAAAAACCTCATCGACAGCGAACGCCTCATGAAACGTCTTTTCGAGAAAGGCTATGAGGTGATCCACGATCCGGAAGCGCCGCGTGGCGAATGGGTCGTGGTCAACACTTGCGGTTTCATTCAGGATGCCAAGGAAGAATCGATCGACCTCATCCTGCAGCTCGGACAATTAAAACAACAGCGCAAGATAGGCAGGCTCGTGGTGATGGGATGCCTCTCGCAGCGATATATGGACGACTTGAAGCAGGAGATGCCGGAGGTGGACATCTGGTATGGCAAATACGACTGGAAGACATTCATTTCCTCTCTTCCCGACAGGAAAGAAAACGTGAATCTCCCTAAAGACTGGGAACGAAGCCTCACGACCCCTCCCTACAGTTCATATCTGAAGATTTCGGAAGGATGCAACCGCTTCTGCGCTTTCTGTGCCATACCGATCATCACCGGCCGCCACACTTCGCGTCCCATCGAGGAGATACTTGAAGAAGTTTCCGACCTTGTGGCAAAAGGAGTGAAGGAATTCAACGTCATTGCCCAGGACCTCAGCAGCTACGGCACCGACCTTTATGGCCGCCACGCGCTCGCCGAACTGATCGACCGCATGGCCGGCATCGAAGGAGTGGAATGGATCAGACTGCATTACGCCTACCCATCCGATTTCCCCACCGACATACTCGACGTGATGGCGCGCCGCGACAATGTGTGCAAATACATCGACATAGCGCTCCAGCACATAGCAGACCCGGTGCTCAGCAACATGCGTCGCCACATCGACGGCAACAAGACGCGTGAACTGCTGGCAGAAATGCGTCGCAGGGTGCCGGGGCTCAAGATACGCACCACCCTCATGGTAGGCTTCCCCGGCGAAGGAGAGGAAGAATTCCGCCAGCTGCTCGATTTCGTCAGGAACGAGAGATTCGAGCGTATGGGAGCATTCGCCTACAGCGAGGAAGACGATACATGGGCTGCCAAAAACCTCGACGACTCCATACCGGAAGAATTGAAGCAGGAACGCCTCGACACGCTCATGAAGGTGCAGGAAGAGATTGCCCTCGCCCGCAACGAAGAGATGATAGGCCGGACTGTGCGCGTGCTTATAGACCGCGTGGAGGGCGACACACGCATCGGACGCACTCAGTGGGATTCACCGGAAGTGGACCCTGAGGTGTATGTATCCGGTTCCGACGCATGTCCGGGCGATTTTATCAATGTCAAAATCACGGGGGCTGAGCCCTTCGAGCTTTTCGGTGAATTGGTTTAAGTATCGGCTCCCGAATGGAGATGAGATAGTGAGCGGTGCATCAAGCCGCCTCCTGCAAGACCTTTCGGAAGAAGGTTTTGCCATCGCACCTTTCCATAATGAAGAGGTCGGCACGTTGCTCATCCCGGCCGATATCAAAAACCCCGACGAAGCGATATTCACCCCTCTCCACTCCCCCCTCTATCCATCCACATCCGAAGCGGATTACCTCAACGAAGTCGCGGCGATAGCTTCCCACTTCACAGGGCGCCGCGGCAAGACCGTAGCATCCCGTTGCATCAGGATCGATACCGAAATCGACCTCAATGCCACATTCCAATCCCTCTGCGACAGTTTTCCCGATGCGTTCATATTCATGTTCTCCACCGAGGCAACCGGCACCTGGATAGGAGCATCGCCCGAACTCCTGCTTGAGGCATCGCATTGCGGCGTCGCCACCATGGCGTTGGCCGGAACGCGGCCTGCCGCCGAATCCGGTGAGTGGGACCCCAAAAACATCGAGGAGCAGCAGATGGTGACCGACTACATAGTGAATATTCTCAGCCAATGTTGCGAAGAAGTGGAAGTGTCGCCGACATTCACCAAACGGGCGGGAAAAGTAGCGCATCTCTGCACCCCCATCAGGGCAAGCCGGCCAACGGTGGCATTGAGCGACCTACTGCTGAAACTATCCCCCACCCCTGCCCTTTGCGGCAGCGACAAAGAGGAATCTTTCCGCATCATATCAAGTCTCGAACGCCACCGGCGGGAGATGTATGGCGGCTTTTGCGGGCCTAACCGGCTTCACGGCACCACATCTTTCTTCGTGACCGTGAGGGCAGCCAAGTGCAGCGACCACGCCGTGTGCGTATATGCAGGTGGTGGCATCACACAGCATTCCGTGCCCGCAGCGGAATGGGAGGAGACTGAAATGAAATCGAAAACAATAACACAAAACATAATTTCTAAATCTACAAAACAATGAAACTCAGAAGCTTCCTTTTGATCGCAGCTGCCACTACATTCGTAGGCATGCAGGCCGATCATCTCAAGAGTCTCGACCCCAAGGGCGTGGACCCCAACACTCCCGCCACTGAGGATTTCTATCGTCACGTCAACAAAGGCTGGATGGACTCCCACCCTCTCACTCCGGAGTATTCCCGCTACGGCGCTTTCAACATCCTCACCGACTCAAGCAACAACCGCGTGCGCCGCATCGTAGAGGGTCTCGCTGCCACCAACCCCCAGCCCGGCACCAACGCCTACAAGATCAGCACCATCTTCGAGCAGGGTATGGATTCAGTGGGCCGCAACAAGCTCGGTGCCGCTCCCATCAAGCCCCTCCTCGCTAAAATCGAAGGCACTGACCACGAAGGAATGAGCGACCTTCACCTCTGGATGCACAAAAACTACAGCAGCCCCCTCTTCTCGGGCGGCCCGCAGGAAGACCTCGCCAATTCGCAGGTCTACGCCATGTATCTCGGCAGCAACAGCCTCGGTCTCGGCGACCGCGACTACTATCTCCTCAACGACAAGCGCAACAAAGAGGTGCGCGCTGCCTACGAGAAACTGATCGAGAAATACATGACCCTCGCCGGCTATTCCAAGAAAGATGCAAAGCGCATCGTGAAGAGCGTGCTGAAGATTGAGACGGCTCTCGCCGACTCGGCCCTCACCCGCGAGGAAAGCCGCAACATCCCGGCCCTCTACAATCCCTACAGCTACGAAGACGTGAAGGCTACTTGGAGCAACCTCCCCCTCGACCGCTTCTTCAAGGAGACAATGGACATCGACGCTCCCGAAACCATCATCGTCACTGAGCCCAAATCGCTCAACGCAGCCAACAAGCTCGCCGGCGAACTCACCGACCGCGAACTCAAGGACTACTACGCATGGATTCTCGTTGACGACTACGGTTCGTATCTCAGCGATGACTTCGCCAACGCCGCTTTCGAATTCAACAAAGTGATGAGCGGAGTGCAGCAGCAGCGTCCCCGCTGGAAGAAAGCGCTTGGCGTAACCGAAGGTCTGCTCGGCGAAGCCATCGGCGAACTCTACGTGGAGAAATACTTCCCCCAGAGTTCAAAAGACTATATGATCGGCCTGGTTGAAAACCTCCGCAACGCCCTCGGCAAGCACATCATCCACCTCGAATGGATGAGCGACGACACTAAGGTGCAGGCTCTCAAGAAGCTCAACAAGTTCACCGTCAAGATCGGTTATCCCGACAAGTGGAAAGACTACTCAGAGCTCAACATCGACCCCGCCCTCAGCTACGCCGAGAACATCCAGAACGCAAGGATGTGGGCACAGAAGGAATACCTCAAGAAATGGGGCAAACCCGTCGACCGCACTGAATGGGGCATGACTCCTCAGACCATCAACGCTTACTACAATCCGCTCAACAACGAAATCGTGTTCCCCGCCGGCATCCTTCAGGCTCCTTTCTACGATCCTGAAGCAAGCGACGCCGAAAACTATGGCGGCATCGGCGTGGTGATCGGCCACGAGATGACACACGGCTTCGACGACCAGGGCCGCAACTTCGACTCCGACGGCAACATGGTGAACTGGTGGCAGCAGGAAGACGCTGAGGAGTTTGCTAAACTCGCACAGGGTCTCGTCGACCAGTTCAACGCAGTGGAAGTGCTCCCCGGCCTCAACGCCAACGGTGCCTACACTCTTGGTGAGAACATCGCCGACCAGGGCGGTCTCCGCGTGGCTATGACTGCATTCCTCGACAGCCAGAAGAAGAAAGGTGTCGACGTAGACAGCAGCGAGGCTCTCATCGAAGGCCTCACACCCGCACAGGTGTTCTACATGAACTACGCCAACCTCTGGGCACAGAACATCCGTGAGGAAGAGATGCGCAACCTCACCACAGGCGACGTTCACTCGCTCGGCGAAAACCGTGTCAACGTGTCGCTGCGCAACATCGCCCCCTTCATGAAGGCTTTCGGCATCAAGGCCGGCGACAAGATGTATCGTCCCGCCGAAGAGATGGTCGTAATCTGGTAATCTGCAACCGTTTGCCAGACCGCAACAATCATCGCGGCGCAATATAAAGAAAGAGTGGAACAATAAATTCCACTCTTTTTTTGCTGTTATGGAAAATAATGATTAAATTTGCATCGTAATTGGACGTCTCCCTGCGGAGGCAAATAACCCTATATTATCAATCATGAGCAATACTCTACCGCCCATCAAAGTGTTTGCAGGCACCAAGAGCCATTATCTTGGCGAAGGCATTTGCAAAGACCTGGGCATTGAACTTGGCAAGATGAACATCGAGCATTTTGCCGACGGTGAATTTGAGGTATGTTTCGACGAATCGATACGCGGAGCCGAAGTATATCTCGTTCAATCCACTTTCCCCAACACCGACAACCTTATGGAACTGCTTCTGATGATAGATGCCGCCAAGCGCGCCTCGGCTGCCAGCATCAATGCAGTGATACCCTACTTCGGCTGGGCCCGTCAGGACCGCAAAGACAAGCCGAGGGTGTCGATAGCCGCAAAACTTGTGGCCGACCTCCTGAGCGTAGCCGGTATCGACCGTCTGGTGACGATGGACCTCCACGCCGACCAGATCCAGGGTTTCTTCAATGTCCCCGTCGACCACCTGTATGCTTCATCGGTTTTCATCCCCTATCTTGAAAGCCTGCATATCGACGACCTCGTCATCGCTTCGCCCGACGTGGGCGGTGCCAAACGTGCCAACTCCTACGCCAAATACTTCGATGTGCCCCTCGTGCTTTGCCACAAGCAGCGCGCGAAAGCCAACGTGGTGGCAAAGATGCAGGTGATTGGCGACGTGAAGGGAAAGAACGTGATTCTCGTCGACGACATTGCCGACACAGCCGGCACCATCACCAAGGCTGCCGACCTCATGCTCGCCGAAGGTGCCAACTCCGTGAGGGCACTCATCACCCACCCCGTGATGAGCGATCCCGCAACAGAACGCGTCCTCTCCAGCGGCCTGTCGGAAATCATCTTCACCGACTCCATCCCCTACCACAAGGAAAACGAAAAGGCTACGATACTGACTGTCACCAAACTGTTTGCCGACACCATCCGTCGCATCCACAACAACCAGTCTATCTCCAGCCAATACCTCTTCAAACCCTGACAATAATCCAACCCCATACCCCCACCCCGAAAGGCCGCCCCACCAAGGCGGCCTTTCCTATTACCTATCCCCCGACGAAAACATTTACCAGAAACACCAACCACACCATCCATCCATCTACCATAAACTCTTACCCAACAATATTTTACCATAACCACATAATCATACTCACCCCCAAGTATGCCATCCAAAACAAGACTCAACATTTTAACTTAATTTTTGTTAATTTCACAATTTTCCCCTTTTAAATATTGCCGAAATGAAAAAAAATTGATAATTTTGCGATTGCAGACCGCCTAAGCAGAAGCCCCGGTCTGGGGTTAAGCGGGAGGGTCTGCAGACATAACAAAAGCGTTTACTCGACGCTCTTTCTTGGCTATCAGGAATCTGGAAAATTCAATGGTAAAGTCAGGAATCAGCAAACAGTAGATGTCTTAGTGGATATGTATATTCCGTCCGCATCCGGCGCGTGAGCGTTGGAGTCGGGCGTATAGCATATTCTGCGTGAGGCTTCTGCGTTGTTTGCTCGTTCTACTTTACCGGGCAATTCCAGAGCCTCTGATAGCTGAATGAGCAACAAGTACGGCTCTCACGTATTCTATGTTAAATTCCAAATAATTTTGGGATTTTTTT